>USIN01000107.1 GCA_900554715.1 uncultured Bacteroidales bacterium | reverse complement strand
CCCGCCGTACCGACGCCCTCGCCTCAAACCTTCCCTCATGGATGCTCGGCCGCTGGACCGGCGAAGGCACATCGAACCGCATCCCGCGCTTCGTCCGCGGCGACAGCCGCAACTGGCAGTCGTCTGACCTCCTCGTCTACGACGGCGACTACTTCCGCCTCAAAAACATCGTCCTGAGCTATACACTGCCCACCGACCTCACACGCCGCGTGTCTGTACAGAACTTCAGAGTCTATGTTTCGGCCGAAAACCTCTTCACATGCACCAAATATCACGGTTTCGACCCCGAAATCTCGTCAGGCGGCACATCGCTCGGCATCGACTACGGCGTATATCCCCAGCCCCGCATCTGGACAGTAGGTTTCAATATCCAGTTCTAATCTTTTGATAATACCGCAATGAAAATTTCAAAAATAAACAAATACAGTGCCGCCGGCCTCATGATGGCCGCAGCCATCGCCGTAAGTTCATGCTCAGACTCGTTCCTCGACGTCTCTGACCCCACACGCACGACCATCGACGAATATTTCACCACCGACGCCCGCATCCAGGAAGCCGTGGTCGCAGCCTACGACCCCCTGCACTGGCCTGACTGGGCTATGAACGAGTATAACCCGCTCAACCTGATGTCTGACATCATGGCCGACGACCTCTGGGTTGGCGGCAGCGACAAGACCGACAACGCCAACTGGCACTATATGATGAACTTCGAGGCCAAGCCCACCGCCGTCATCGCCGGTCTGTGGACCGACGCATACAGCGGCGTCAAACGTTGCAACGACGTCATCGCCTATATGGAAAAAGGCATCTCTGACATGACGGAGAAAAACGCCAAATACTACGAGGCACAGGTGCGCACACTCCGCGTATTCTACTACAGCTGGCTCTGGAAATTCTGGGGCAACGTGGTCTACTTCGACAAAAACTTCGAAGGCGCTCCCTACCTCGGCACACAGTATACAGCCGACGAAGTCTATGACTTCATGATCGCCGACCTCGAGGCAGCCATCGCTCTCGACGCCCTCCCCATGAAAGAGACCGACGCCAACCTCGGACGCGTCACCAAGGCCATGGCCTACATGCTCTACGCCGAAATCGTCATGTATCAGAACGACGAAGCCCGTTTCGCCACCGCTCTCAAATATATGACCGAAATCATCAACAGCGGCGTCTACGACCTCAACCCCGACTACACCAACATCTTCAAGGAGTCAGGCGAATGGACCGACGAGTCTATCTTCGAGGTCAACTACAAGGACGACAACGCCATCCGTGACTGGGGCAGTCCTCTCGCCGCCGGCGGCACCGTCCTTCCCACCCTCATCAGCCCCAACAACTGGCCCAGCGGCACTGACGGCCACGACGGCGGCTGGGGATTCTGCCCCGTGCGCCTCGAGACCTATCAGCGCTATGACGAAGCCGACACACGTCGCGACGCCACATGCTGGAATGCCGGAGCCATCGGCGCCGACTACAACAAACGCTACCAGGACACCGGCTTCTTCCTCGAGAAATATGCCGCCCACACCGGTGACAACGCCGACCAGAAGGCATCGTCTGAGCTCAACTGGAACAACAACCTCCGCATCTACCGCTTCTCCGAGACGCTGCTCAACGCCGCCGAGCTCATTGTCCGCGGCGCTGGCGCTGGCGACGCCCAGGGCTATCTCGACCGTGTCCGCACCCGCGCAGGCCTCAAATCTATAACAGCCAACCTCGACAACATCATCGAGGAACGCCACCTCGAATTCGTCGGCGAAGGCAAACGCTATTGGGACCTTATCCGCACCGGCAAAGCCGCTTCTGTCCTCGTGCCCGACCAGTATGAATACCGCACAAACACCTGGAGTGAGTCGAAAAAATATCTGCCCATCCCGCAGTCTGAAATCGACAAAGCCCTCGGCACCCTCGTTCAAAACAATTATTAATAACTCGTATTTGACATGAAAACCATAATAAAGAATATCAGATCGGCAGCCATCGTCCTTGCTCTCGGCACTCTCGCCGCATGCTCGCCCGAGTCGTTTGACGCTCCCGACTACAACAAACTGCCGCAGGCCGACGAGATCGACGTCAAAGTCGAGGTCGACCAGACAACAAACCAGGTCACTCTGTCGCTCAACAACAAAGGCGTCTATCCCGTATGGAAAATTGTCGACGGCAACCGCACATCAATCTCGACCCGTCAGGTCTATAAGAACGTCTTCATCGTGGCCGGCACCTACCAGGTCGAAGTGCAGATGGGCAACCGCAACGGTGTCTGCGAAGGCTCCAAGGTCGTCGAATTCACCATCGACAACACCCTGATAGACTTCACACCCTACACCCAGCGCCTCACAAACGGCGAATCCAAGACCTGGAAGATTGCCAACGACCTTCCCGGCCACCTCGGCTGCGGTCCAGCCAACACCGACGGTCTCGAATGGTGGAGCGCAGGCGTCGACGAGAAAAAAGACTGGGGCTTCTATGACAACCGCTTCACATTCAGCCATACCGGCGCCACCGATGCCGGTAAGATGAGCTTCGATCCCGGCGCGTCAGGCCAGATCTACGTCAACACCGGTTATACCGCCGCCCCCTGGGGACAGTATAACACCGGCGACGGTCTCGACTTCGTCGCTCCCGCCGAAGCCTATGAGACAAGCTTCACTCTTCTCGCCGAAGGCAACGACCTCTTCATCCAGTTCCCCGCACACACCGTGCTCGGCTATCTGCCCAACGTCGAGGCCTACGAGAACCCCAAATTCAAGATTCTCTCGATGACCAACAGCCAGATCGACCTCGTCAACAGCAACAACGACATCGCCTGGCACTATACCCTCAACCTCGAAGGCGATGCTCCGTTCAACGGCTTCAAGTATGACAGCGAGTTCAACCTCTGGAAGTCAGCTACCGTCAATGTGGGCGCGTTCTACTACGCTCCCGGATGGGCTCAGATTGCCGACCCCGAATATACATTCGACAACGGCACATATACTGTCACCCTCCCCTCTGCTACCTTCGAGACATGGCAGGCACAGATGCCGCTGCTCACCGACATCGCCTCTAATGCGGCCACAAACTATGACTTCTCTGTCCTTCTGACCTCGAGCGTCGACCACCCGGGCGTCATGGTCAAACTGACCGAAGACGGCAACGACGGCAACTTCTTCTTCGAGGAGAAGATAGCCCTCAAGGCTTTCGAGGAGACCGTCTTCTACAAAGCCGACCTCGCCGGCATCGACGCTCCCAAGCTCAAGCTTGTGCTCGACTTCGGCGGCAACGCTGAAAACACGGTGATGACAATCCGCAACATCGTCCTCAAAGACCACGCCAATGACGACGGCACAAAAGTTCCCGACCCCACAGTCATCCCCGACCCGACATGGGTGGCCGAAGACAGCGACGACAACCTGTGGCACGGAGCGACCTTCACCAACGAATTCTACTACGCTCCCGGCTGGAATCAGATTGCCAACCCCGACTTTGCCGTCGACGGCGCCAGATATACTGTCTCGCTCCCCGAGGCAACAACCGACCAGTGGCAGGCTCAGGTGAAATTCTTCACCTCAATCTCGACCTCAGCCGAAAAAGCCTACGACTTCCGCATCACCCTCAGCTCTGACAAAGACCTCAAGGGCGCGACAGTCAAGCTTGTAATGCACGGTGACGATGGTAACTACTACGTCGAGCAGCGTGTCGATCTCCCCGCCTATGACGACGTCGTCTTCAAAGGCATCAACATGGCCGGCAAAGACATGGAGAACGTCGACCTCGTTCTCGACTTCGGCGGCTGTCAGGCCGACACCCACGTGACCGTTTCAGGCATCATCCTTCAGGAACACCGCGACTGACACACACTTTATTGGTTCTAAATAACGATACCGCCCGGGCTTCATCACGAGGTCCGGGCGGCTGCTCTTTAAATAATGTTTGAAAAGAATGTAATACGCAAAGACGTCCTGCCGGACGTTGTTTATTAGTAATACTTTATTCAGCCGGTCACGCCTGCGGCTGAAGCGGCCAATAGAAATACGATGCCGTCGCAGCCCTGTCAAAAAAAATGTTGAAAAACAACGACTAACACAGAGCCATTATCTGAGAGCCTATAATATGAAGCCCTGCAATTATTTTTGCACGCTGCATCGGGCGAGGTTGCTTGATTCCATTGGCATAATGGGACAATTGCTTTTGGTTTATACCTGATGCCCTGCTTATAGCAGCCAGCGTGGTATATGTTTCAGCATCACGGAGTAATGCCGCCGTATCAAGATTGTATTCCAACTCATAATCCCCGTCAACAAGATAATCGGGCAATACATCGCCATCGGCCACGCAACCCTCTATATGCCATTTAAGAGACTCCGCAAAATCTTCTTTGAGTTTTGCAAGAGTCTTCGCAGTGGCAACCACCGTACCTGCGTCATCATCATACCAGGCACAGCAGAAATTTTTGCCGGTCCAGCTCACATCTATTGTCAATTTGTGGTTTGCCATAACTGATTTATTGATTAGTGGTTTGTTTTTTGTAACAGGTTGGACGTCTTATCGCCACCCCGCCTGTTTCCATATGCTGTTGAGTAAAAATTGGTCCAGCGTTTCACTCGGTTTTCCCCTTACGGTTACTTTACCTTTTTTTGCCGGATGTCTGAATTGCCGGTGGTCGCCTTTGGTTGTCATCAGCTCCCAGCCGTCTTCTTCAAGCATCTTAATTACTTCCTTTACTTTGTATCTGTTCATTAGCTCTTGTTTGACGATGTAAAAGTAGTAATATTTCTACTCTTAAACAAGCTTAATTTCAAAATAGTTGCTCAGCTCACATTATTTTTTTCTTCAATGCAGCGATTTGAACCACGATTTCCGGCTGCCTCCGCTCAATAACGATACCGCCCGGGCTTCATCACGAGGTCCGGGCGGTTGATTTTGTCTAATTCGTTATGTTTCTATAGATTGTTAAAGGCTATGTTTTTATAGATTGTTTAGTTTCAAAAAAACTTTGATTATCAGAGGATCTGGCAGAGATTTGCGCCGACTATCGTACCGAGAACGACTGTGGCGGCAATGAAGATGACTTCGAGCACGATGCCTGTTATCACCACTGTCTTCGATGCGCTCGGTGCCTTGAAAAGCACGCAGCAGGCAAGCCATGTCAGGGCAATGCAGGGTATCATTATCATCATCAGGGCGCAAAGAACAGTCGAACAGCCCAGCACGACGCTGTCATACATCTGGAAATCGAGGTTCTGAAGTATCACCTCACTGCCCGTGGCAACGTATGCGATCATGCCTGTCAGCACAGCCATAAAGGCGACGAACAGTCCGAGCGCGGCCATCGATGAGAACATGCCGATCAGAGCCATGATACATTTGGCGGCGACTGAGACGACAGTAGCGAAAAAGTTTGACGAACCCGACTGCTGCGCCGGCACTCCCTGATAGGGAGGAGGTGTCGACGAGAGCACCGACTGGCCGATGTTATCGACCGTCACGGGAGCGCCCTGCATGTTGAGCACCCGCAGGGGCGTATTTGCCGGCGGTATCACCATCCACAGTATCATATAGATGACAAACGCGGGCCATAGCTGAGTGCAGAGCGCAAGCACCACGACGAGGATACGCATAATCGTGGCGTCCCATCCCAGATAGGTGGCGAGGCCGCTGATGACGCCGCCGAATACCTTGTTGTTGACATTGCGGTAGAGATGTTTCTTGACCTTGAATGTCATATAGTCGGGGTCGTTGCCGCCGGCGTTCTGGAAGGCATTGCCGCCGTTGACGGCTCCGGCATTGCCGCCCGCATTGTTGCCCGGCTGCGCTGCAGCGCCGTCATAGTCGTTCGCGTCAGAGAGATCCGACGGACGGCCCATCGTCTCGATGACCTTGTTGACATCGGCATAGACGATGACATTGGCACCCTCGTTTATGCGTGCCTCGAAATGCTCGGAGATGCGGCTCTCGATGTCCGAGACGATTTCGCCCCCTTCGTCGCCGGGAAAGGCGTTGCGGAGCTGGAAGAGATAGTTTTTGAGAAGATCATAGGCGTCTTCGTCTATATAATATACTTTGCCGCTGATATTGACAGGTAATGTTTTTTTCATTGTTCGGTTGTCTGGGTGTTGATGTTAATGAGATGGTTGATTGTGTGGCTTATTTCCTGCCACGATTTGTGAAGCTCGACGAGAAATGCCCGCCCGGTGTCGGTTATCGAGTAATACTTCCTCGGCGGCCCCGAGGGCGACTCCTCCCACCGGTAGGCCAGCAGCCCGTCGTTCTTCAGGCGCGTCAGCAATGGGTAGAGCGTCCCCTCCATCACTATCAGGTGAGCCTCCTTCATCTGCGATATGATCTCCGAGGCATAGGCGTCGCCTTTGTCGAGGAGCAGCAAGACGCAGAATTCGAGCATCCCTTTGCGCATCTGTGATTTCAAATTTTCTATGTTCATATAGTCTGTGATTATTGGTAATCTTGTTTTGCCACTGCAAATGTATGAAGTCTTACAGTACTATGCAATACATAGTA
>USIN01000106.1 GCA_900554715.1 uncultured Bacteroidales bacterium | reverse complement strand
TAAATACGCCGATATCGACATCGATGACCTCATGGTCGGCCACAGCTACTTCATGGCCGACGACAACGACGGGCTGACGATGAAAATACGCTATGAAGTCATCCCGCTTATCAAAGAATACATAACAGACGGCATTCTCAGCGTCCGCCACGAAGAAGCCCGGCGATATTTCAATGCATGGCAGAAACTTGAGTCAGCAGATGATACTTTTGAAGGAACATCAGAAGATTGACCCCGATATCCTCGCGGATGTCAGCCTTGACGACTTGCGGTGCCGCATCAGCTACGACACCCGCAGATTCGAGCCGTCGAAACTCAATCTTATCCGCTATGAGTTCGACCCTGCCGCCGGCCGCGACGGCTTCTACTCATACTACCGGATAGGAGCCGAATGGATTGACAGCGCTCAGTCACGTTCCCTCATAGTCACGCCGAAAATACAGAATATCGACTTCCTTGAAATATTCATAACCTGTCTCAGCACAGCCGAAAGCAACGACAGTTTTTCAGACATCTACGACATCGACTTTGAGGTTCGTCCTGTCAGATCCCGCTCCCTCAGCTCGATACTGTCGCCCCTATTGGTCGTACAGCTGCTCATGGCCGTCTCTCGCATCGTCTCACGGGGCCTGCGCCGAGGCTATGTCAGCCGGGCCGGCAATCTCCCTAAAGTCAAAGGACGTGTAGACATCCGCCGCAACGAACAGCTCAACATCATCACAGGCCACCGTGAGCGAGTCTTCTGCCGATACGACGAATATTCAGCCGACATCCCTGAAAACCGCGTCCTCAAGCGGGCGCTCCACATCGCCCGCGACATGATCGCGCTCATGCGTGACCACCGCGTCTATTCCACACTTGCCGCAATGTGCAACCGATGCATCAGCGCTTTCAGCTGCGTTTCAGACAGTTTCGACTGCAAAATGCCGGTCGTGAAATCAAACAAACTCTACCGTGATTACAGCGACGCCCTGCGCATCGCTGCCATGGTCTTGCGACGTCAGGATATAGCCATTAGCCGGCACGACAATCAGCCTGACGAATATGTACCCGTCTTCCGCATCGACATGGCCCTGTTATTCGAACATTATGCCCTCGCCGTCATGCGCCGCACTTTCAGCCGCAGAGCCGTCCAATATCAGGTCGCCGGTTATGGCGGACGCTTCGTCGCCGACTTTCTGCTCGACACCGGGCGGCATCGTGCCATAGTCGACACAAAATATATCGACGGAATCTCTGCCACAGTAGCCAAAGCCGACTATATCAAACAGCTCAGCGCCTACGCCCGCGACAAACGTCTCCTTCGCGCCTTAGGCTACGACACCACCGATGACACAACGCTGCCAATCGTACCGTGCATACTCATATATCCCGTCACCAGCCATACCATCCTCGACGCCGACACCCTCTTCAACCATCCCGTCCACGAAACCGTCAATTTCTACACCTGCCCCCTCTCCATCCCCATCATACGATAACTCTCCTAATTTTTTCCCATTTGTTGGCGCGCGGGTGAGTTTTTTTCATTAACTTTGTCGTGTCAGTGATGTCTGACTGTTTGATGCGGCTGTAGCTCAGTTGGTAGAGCATTGGCTTCCCAAGCCGAGGGTCGCGGGTTCGAGTCCCGTCCGCCGCTCCACTATGTAAGCAAAACGCAAATAAAGAGCTATTGCTCACTTATTTGCGTTTGTTTTTATTTGGATTAAAAAAGGTCTGCTTTATGAAAGTTTTATTCAAAATTCTGGCAATTGTCGTCACTTTCGTCGTCGTATATATGCTCCCGCCGATGGCCTACGTTCTCACGCACAGAAACGAACCCGGCGGCGAAGACAGCTGGTTTACAGCATCATTCATCGCCGGCGTCATTGCCGCCGCGATTGTCGGATATCTGCTGTTCAAAAAGCCGAAGAAGTAACAACCGGCCTCACAGGTCGATGCCGAGGTGCGGCCACAGACAATCGGGTATCGCGCGCCAGAGACCGCTGACAATGAGCCAGCGCGAGTCGATGACGGCGACACGGCGGCGCTTCATTATGGCGCGCTCGATGCGCGGCGCGACATAGTCTATGCTCATCAGCATCGGATATTTGCGCTTCTTGTCGAGCAGGTCTGTGTCGACGAACCCGGGACGTATGTCTGTGATCGAGACGTTGACGTGCTGCATGTGGGCAAGCTGGTCAAGCGCCTGTAGGTATGTCCACTGGTAACGCTTCGTGGCCGAATAAGCTGCCGAGACACCGAGCCCCTTAACACCTGCAATCGAAGTGATGACGGCGATGCGGCCGCGGCTGACATTGGCCGTCGCCTTGAAGTAGCGGTAAGCGGCGTTGACGATGCGCGTAAAACCCTTGACATTGACGTCGATAGTCGCCATGTCTTTGGCTTCGTCGAGATCGGGATTGCTCCAGCCGCATCCGGCGGCGTAGAGCAGTATGTCCATGCCGTCAATCATTTCAATGAGATTCTCGAATTTTTCTACCGCATCCTGAGCCGTGACGTCGATGGCCGAACATGCCACACGGTCGGGATAAAGCTCTTTTATTGACTCAAGGCGGTCGAGACGCCGCGCTGCGACGCCGACACGCCAGCCCGCGCGGGCGAAATCAGTGGCAATCCTCATGCCCATGCCCGACGATGCGCCGATGATGATTATCTTTTTCATAATAGCCTATTCTTCGCTGTCAGGCGGAAGTGTCTCTCCTGTCTCAGGCAGCTTTTCTTCTATAACCTCGGGAGTCTTAGCTTTGTTCAGCGGCAGAGTGTAGCTTATCGAAAAGCTGCCGCCGAGCGATGTGCCGCGCGTACCGAAGCCGGGGATATACCACGGTTTGCCGTTGGCGCTCGTACTGCAGTGAAGCAGACTGCTGTATTTTATGGTCCAGCCCGCCGAAATCGGGCCCCACAGCTTCACTTTAAGGCCGAAAACGACTTCGAGCCATCCCGCTGTCGCGTTGCGCGACGGTATGTCGAAGCCGACGGTTTCGTCCCAGTAGGGCGAATCGACCGTGATGTTCGTCACCGAGTATGAGAACGGCGAGAAACCATAGCGCAGACCGCCGAAAAACTGATAGTCTGGCGACGAATTATACAGGAAGTTATAGTTGGCGCCGAGTCTGAAATAAACGCTCGTGGGCGATTTATAAGTGTAGTTGCCGTCAGAAGGCGTATATTTCGCCTGTCCGAGGCCGAACTCGAATATCGGCTTGTAACGGTTGTGGAGGCTCAGCTCGACCCATGCGTCGGCCAGACCGTAGTGCTGTCCGAAAGCGCGCATCACCGGATCCCAGATGTTGATGCCGACTGCGCCTTCGAAAATCAGCGGATATTTCATCTTCGGCAACGCCATGACTGCCGTCGAGTCGCGCCATTCCTCACCTGTGACTGTGTCGAGATAGACCACATTACCCTCATCGTCATGATAATGCACCGAACGGGCGCGACGGGCGGCATTGATGCGCGCGGTGTCGTTTTTGGTCTCGTTGACCGACTGGGTCACTGTCGACGGATTGTCGACCGGCGTCATGCGGCGGCGCTGTGCCGTCACAGGCATCATGACGACGATAGCGGCAACGGCCATGATAATCAGTATGCTTGTCCGGCGGCTATTCATCGGCATCTGAAACTTTAAAGAATATTCTTATGTAGACCTTGTCGACATTGGTTATCATCGAGTCGACAACAGCGACCGAGTCGATAAGACGGCTCGTATAGTCCATGCGGTCGATATGATAGCGGTATGTCGCGCCACACTCCTCCGATGTGAAATACGGGATTGTCGTATAGGCGAACGTAATCGTGTCGTTAAGCCTCGGATCGTCGAGAGCCTTCCAGCGGTAGGCAAACGACCATGCGGTCACGTCGGCGGTCGGACGCATCGGCAGATAAATCTTCGACACCTGAGTGCCGGGCGCCGACAACACCGAGTCACGCGGAGCATTGACGCCGACAATCTCGAGTGAGTCAAGCGAGATGACCTCTTCATTGCCGGCCGAGAAAAACTCGGCCTGAGGTATGGCGTTGCGGTTCTCGGTGCAGCCCGTCGAGTTACATGACGCCAGCAATGCCGCCGAGACCATGGCCGCCGCGATGGCCGTTATGACTGTCCTGTGCCCTGTCATTTTGTCGGTTCGTCGAATCCTACTATGCCGTCTATCTCATAGTCGTTGCGCTTGGGCGAATTTCTCACGACAAGCTCCCCGACAAATCCCGCCAGAAAAAGCTGTGAGCCGAGAAGCATCAGCACCAGCGACAGATAGAAATATGGCGAATCAGTCACAAGTATATAGCTGTGACCCGAATACATATGATATAGTTTCATGCCTCCGACAAAGGCAACGGCAATAAAACCGAGTATGAACATCAGGCTGCCCAACAGGCCGAAGAAGTGCATCGGCTTGCCGCCGAATTTGCCTGTAAACCAGAGCGTCGCCAGGTCGAGATAGCCGTTGACAAAGCGGTCGAGGCCGAATTTGGTCTTGCCATACTTGCGGGCCTGATGGTGGACGACCTTCTCGCCTATGCGGTTGAAGCCGGCGAGCTTGGCCAGATAAGGTATATAGCGGTGCATGTCGCCGTAGACCTCGATGCGCTCGACAACTTTGTGGCGGTAAGCCTTCAGGCCGCAGTTGAAGTCATGGAGATTTTTGATACCGCTGACGCGACGCGCCGTCGCATTGAAAAGCTTGGTCGGTATCGTCTTCGACAGCGGGTCGTAGCGTTTCTGCTTGTAGCCCGAAACGAGGTCGTAGCCGTCTTCGGTAATCATGCGGTAGAGTTCGGGAATCTCGTCGGGACTGTCCTGAAGGTCGGCGTCCATCGTGATGACGACATCGCCCTTGGCCGCGCGGAAGCCGGTGTTGAGAGCCGGCGACTTGCCGTAGTTGCGGCGGAACGATATGCCCTTGACATTGGGATTATGCTTTCTTAGTTCCTCTATCACGCGTCGCGAACCGTCGGTCGAGCCGTCATTGACAAAAATTATCTCATACGAAAATTTATGCTCGTCCATGACGCGGGCTATCCACGCCTCGAGTTCGGGAAGCGACTCTTCTTCGTTATATAGCGGTACTACAACTGAAATATCCATTTCTAAACTGTTAAATATATTTTTATGTCCTCTTTTTCAGAGGCACGACCCTGACAATCAGCGACAGTAGCAGTGACAGCACCGAGCCGGTGAACGACACCGTCCATATCATGTCGACAGCCACCATTATAGGCGACGGCAGCATGTTGCCGTCTACAAGCTTCTGAAGCATATCGGCCAGTTCAAGAGCCTCGGGCGTGCCGACAGCGCGGTAAGTCTCGACAGCCTGCCCGACCATGGTGTAGATATATCCCGGTTCTATGAATCCGAGGAAGACATAGAGCGCCACGGCCATTATCAGACTGCCGAAGAAAAAGGTGCATATCCCCTGCATCCACAGCTCCGAGAAACGCGTCATGCCGTAATCGGCCCTATAGGTGCGCCTCAGCAGCATATACGTGGCGACAGGCACACAGACGGCCATCGCCAGACCGAGCATGCCGGCAAGCAGCGACTTGACTGACAGCAACAAGGCTATGACAAGCACCGACAAGTAGATGCCTGCCCAAAAGCCGTCGTCGGCGCCGCGTTTAAACACTGACTTTCTTTCTGTTGTCATATATCATGCAAAATTACATATATTATCTAAAAAACTGACCGTCCGTGCGATTTTATTTCAGTTTCGGCGCGAGATATTTCCAGATATAGCCTTTCTGCGCGGCGACAATCTCCTCGGGCGTACCCGTGGCGACGACCTCGCCGCCGCCCTCACCGCCCTCGGGACCGATATCGATGACGTTGTCGGCACATTTGATGACCTCGATATTATGCTCGATGACGACAAGCGTATGACCGCGCTCGAGCAGCCGGTCGAAGGCCTTGAGCAGTATGTTGATGTCGTGGAAATGCAGCCCTGTCGTCGGTTCGTCGAAGATAAACAGCGTCGGCTGAGGCTTTTCCTGCGCCAGGAACCACGCGAGCTTGACGCGCTGGTTCTCGCCGCCCGACAGCGTCGACGACGACTGTCCGAGCTTTATGTAGCCCAGGCCTACGTCTTTCAGAGGCATCAGACGGCGCACGATGCGGCGCTCGGTCGCCCCGTCGCTTTGGCCGAAAAAGCCGATGGCTTCGTCGATGGTCATTTCGAGTACGTCGTAGATGTTCTTGCCGCGGTATGTTATCTCGAGCACCTCTGGTTTGAAACGCTTGCCGTGGCAGCACTCGCAGGGCACGACAATGTCGGCATAAACTGCATCTCGATTGAAATCCTCGCAGCGGCCTCCCTCGGCGTTAAACGAGAAATAGGCCGGTTTGAAATCCATCTGCCTGGCTGCCTGTGTCTCGGCGAAGAGGGCGCGTATCTCATCGTATGCCTTCAGATAGGTTGCCGGATTCGAGCGTGTCGACTTGCCGATGGGATTCTGGTCGACAAACTCGACGGCCGTCAGCCGGCTGATGTCGCCCTTTAGCGCCTTGAACAGGCCGG
>USIN01000105.1 GCA_900554715.1 uncultured Bacteroidales bacterium | reverse complement strand
CTGACAATGTGGCCGTTTCTGTCGTCGCCCGAGGCGGCATAGCCTCGATGATGATGACGACAAAATCGGCCACTCTTGTCTCGCAGGGCTGGCCAGAGGAAGTCGACCTCGCCGCAGCCCCCGAGAATCTGCGTTCGCGCATGGAGGCTCTCGGCATCGTCGCCAAAGGTCTATGGAAGAATCCCGACCAGATGGCAGTCGTCAATCTCAACAAAGTGCTCGCCAATATGAACTATGTCGACGGCGCTGACAATACCTCGACAATCACATTTGTCGTCACCGACAGATATAACAAGACTTCGGAGCCTGTCACGCTCACAATCAGCGTCGAGCCTCTCGAACTTTCGGTCTCTAACCCCGGTGCTCTCTATACCGGCGCGAGCGAGCTCGAGTTCGACCTCGGCTATAACGGCGCCGACGTCGAGAAACAGGTTTCTGTCGAGGTCAAGAACGAACGCGGCACATGGTCTGTTGCCCCGATGCTCTCTGTAGCTCCGATTTCGCGCAGTGGCGAGAAATACCGCGTCAAAGTCAGCGTCCCTGCCGACGACCGTGCTGTCGAGCTTCGTGCCAAGTGTGGCAAACTCGAAACTCCGTCGATTGTTGTCGAACGCAAGGAAGTCGACTACACAGTCGCCGCAGCCGACGAGAATGTTTTCGCAACCTATGCTTACGTCACTCTGAACGGAGCCGACGCCGCCTCTGCATCTCTTCTGGTTTCGACTGACGGCATCAAGTATAATGCAGCGGGCACTGAAGTCGCAGGCACCGGTCTGCTGAAGGTTAGCGGTCTCAGTCCGGCGACAGCCTATTTTGTCCGCGCCGCTGTCAACGGCACACAGTGCAAGCCCTGTGAATTCACGACCGAAGCTTCGGCTCAGCTCCCCAACGGCGACTTTGAAACATGGTATCGTGTCGCCGGAAAATCGAAAAACTGGTGGATTGACTATCCCGGCGCTGACGAAAATGCCGTCTGGGGTACCATGAACAAGCTCACCACCTCTCAGGGCGGTTCGTCGGGTGCTCCCGGCGCGGCTTATTGCGCATTCTCGGGCACACGTCCCGTCGACAGTGCCGTCAAAGGTAAAGGTGCCGTAATCTCGACCGTAGGATGGGGTGATGCCAATACCGCCTATCGTGGTCAGATCAATACATCAAGTTTTATTCCCAATGGCGGCAAATGTGAACATCTCACCGTCGGCGAGCTTTATCTCGGCACCTATAATGCACAGAACGAGGCGCCTGATTACAGCGGACTCGACTTTGCATCACGTCCCTCCTCAATGTCGTTCTATTATAAGTATGCAGTCAGAAATGCTGCCGATTGGGGCGTGGCCGAAATCCATGTTCTCGCAGCCGACGGCACCGAAATCGCTTCGGGCAGCCGACAGCTCAGCGCTGTTAACGACTATACGCCGGTAAGCATTGATCTTAATTATGCTGTAGGCGCAAAGAAAGCGGCTCTCATTAAAGTGATGTTCAAGTCTTCGGGCAATTCTGACTGTCAGTCTGTCAGCAATGCCAATCTCAGTTCGCCTCCGAGCGCAAACCTTTCTGACGGTCGTTATACCGGCTCAGAGCTATATATCGACGAAATTGTGTTAAATTATTGATAATTAGAAATTCATGAAAACCAGAATAACAACAATATTAAGCGCGCTGGCGCTCTCGCTCGGGCTGTGGTCGTGCAGCGACTCGTGGGAGCCTGCTACAGACAAATCGGGCAGCGTCGCGCTCGCCGGAATGGAGGTCGAGGTCGACAACGCTGAGAAAGTCGTCAGCCGTGCCGGTGTCGATAAAAACGACTTCCTCGTCAGGATTTATGACGACAAGGACATGCTTGTCGGCAACTGGGTCTATGGCACAATGCCAGAAATCGTGACACTCAAAGTCGGCGACTATCGTGTCGACGTCATGTCGCATGAGATAAAGAAATCAGAATGGGATGCCCCTTATTTCGTCGGCAGCAAAACATTCAGTGTCGCTGATTCCAAAATCACCGAAATCGGTACTGTTGTCTGCAAGTTCTCGTCTCTGAAAGTGTCTGTCAGGTTTGACGAGCAGCTGCGCAAAGTCCTTGGCGATGACGTTACTGTCACCGTCAGAGCCAACGATTCGGGTGCTCTTGTTTTCACTCCCGACGAGACCCGTTCGGGCTATTTTGAAGTCGTGAAGGGCAGCACAACCCTCACTCTGGCTTTTGCCGGCACAGTAAAGGGCAACTATGAGGAGATTATCAATGCTTATACCGACGTAGAGCCGGGCCAGCACCGCATCGTCACATACTCGCTCAAGGGTCCCGGCGGTGACGTTCCCGACGAAAGCGGCACAGTCGACCCCAACGAGGGCGTTGACATCGACGTCTCGTATACCGACGAAAACCTCAACGGCAACGTCAATGACGAGGACGAGAATCTTGACGCGGGCGATCGTCCCGGTCATGAAGACGATTCAGACGATCCCACTCCTCCGACGCCTCCGACTCCCGGTGAAGGCAAGATCGATATTACCTCTGACGCCCTCAGCTTCGACGAGCCCAACGGCCTCGACAAAGGCGATCAGGCAATCGTCAATATAGCGGCAGAGAAAGGCATCAGCCATGTCGTCGTAGAAATCTCGACCGACAACGATGAATTCAGAGCCGCTGTCTCTGACCTGCTCCCGCTCAGTTTCGACCTCGCCGAGCCGGGTGACCAGAAAGAGGCATTCGAGAGCCTTGGCTTCCCGACGGGAGCCGACGTTATCGGCGAGACTTCGATTGTCTTCGACATTCGTCAGTTCGTGCCTCTGCTTGAAGCATACTCTGGAACACACAACTTCAAGCTGACTGTTACCGACAGTGATAATAATACATTAAGCAAAACCCTCACATTTAAGTCGTAAACAATGAAAGCAACAATAAAATCGCTGACGTTCGGCATTCTTGCCGCGGTAGCACTGAGCGGCTGTAACGACTATTCAGCGCTCGACAACACGGGTGAGGGCTTGCTCAAGGTCAGCGCCAGTATCAGCACTGATGTTGAGGTGAAATCGCGCGCGACTCTCGCCGATGAACTCTCGGCAAGTACAATGCTTTGGATTTCAAACAGCAAGGGCCTTGTGCGCCGCTATGACGGTCTCGACAACGTTCCCGCCGGAGGCATCGCTCTCTATTCGGGCCATTATGTAGCCGAGGCCTGGGCCGGTGACTCTGTGCCCGCATCTTTTGACGCCCGTTGGTTCAAAGGCTATGAGCCCTTTGACATCAAGGCCGGTCAGACAACCGAGGTCAATATCGTCTGCAAGATTGCCAACACCGTTGTTTCGGTCAGCTATGACGAGAATATCGACGAGATGCTCAGCGACTATACGATGACCGTCGGCCATAAGGGCGGCAGTCTGACTTTCGATGGCCGCGACACCCGCAAAGGCTACTTCATGATGTCGTCTAAGTCAAAAGACCTTACCTGGACACTCGAAGGCAAGCTCTCGACCGGCGATGCCTATACGCTCAGCGGTGAGATTACAGCCGCCAAACCCGCCACCGAGTATAAACTCCGCGTGAAATATAACCAGCAGGCCGTCGAGGTCGGCGGCGCCTGGTTTGAGATTGAAGTCGACGAGACCGAGGTCGAGGTCACCGATAATGTTGTCATCACAGCTGCTCCCGAAATCACAGGCTATAACTTCGACATCACGAGACCCGTTTCGGCCGAGGCCGGGGCTGTCGGTCGCCGCTCTGTCATAGTCAAAGGCCTGGGCGAGCTTAAGAATGTCATTCTCGACAACGACCGCTTTGCCGAACTCCTTTCGATTTCGGGCAACGACTTTGACATCATGGCCATGAATCCTGAAGTCGCGCAGTCTGTCAATGCCGCAGGCATCAACTGGGTCTATACCTTTGACGCCGAAAATGACAACTCATTGCTGAAAATCAATTTCGAGGAAGAGTTCACCAACTCGCTCGCCAATGGCGAATATGTCATCAATATCGCCGCCACTGACACCAAGGGCAAGGTCTCGCGCGCCGCGCTCACCTTCTCGCTTGGCGCCGACCCGCTTCGCGTCGATGATGCTGCTGTTTCAAATTGCTGGACAAAATCGGCTACTCTGTCAGCTACAGTTCTTGCCGGCGGTGAGAACTACGGCTTCAGATACCGCAAGGCCGGCGAAAGCGACTGGCAGACCGCCCCTATCGAACTCAGCGGCGACAAGCTTGTCGCTAATCTGAGCGCTCTCGACCCCGCTACAGAGTATCAGTATACTTTCTTCTGCGACGGTTTTGACGAAGCCGAGGTTAAGAGCTTTACGACAGGCAGCATACTCACCGTGCCCAATGCCGGCTTTGAAACATACCAGCAGATAGCAAGTACTAAAGCGAATGGAAAGACCGTCTGGGACTTCAACGACGGAGCCCTCTATTGGGACTGCGGAAACCATGGTTCGACCACTATGCAGGGCAAGCAGGTGACAGAACCTGACACTGAAATCAAACATTCAGGCAATGCATCCGTGAGACTTAAGTCAGACTTTGTCGGCATAGGCATGCTCGGAAAATTTGCCGCCGGCAACATCTTTATCGGCGAATACCTCAAGACTGACGGTACTGACGGCATCCTCGGGTGGGGACGTACCTTCGCAGCACGTCCGACCGCTCTCAGAGGCTATGCCAAATACAAACCGGCTGCTATCCAGAGTGCTGAAGCTAAGACGGCTAATAATGAAGGCCTCGACGTCAAAGAAGGCGACATGGATAAGGGTATAATCTATATCGCGCTCCTCGACAATTCGCAAACAGAATGGGAGAACGGCATCAGTTATCCTGTCGTTGTCAAGACTAAAAAGGCTCAGCGCAGTCTCTTTAAAAACACTGACCCCAATGTCATCGCTTACGGCAGAGTCGTGTTCGATAAGGAAGATGCAGATTTCCAGGCCTTCAACGTCGAGCTTGAGTACTATCGCACAGACGTGATACCCTCAAACATCATGATTACTTGCTCGGCAAGTATCAACGGTGACTACTTTGTCGGTGGTCGTGGCGCCACGCTGTGGATTGACGACCTCGAACTCGTCTACGACAAATAATCCGATTTTGTATATTAATTACGATTTAGTTTAATAATTATGTTATGTGACTCAGTGGACTGTTGAAGCCCGCTGAGTCATTTTTATATCCCGACGACCCCGTTTTTCGCGAAATCTGCTTATCTTTGCATAAAAATTAATGCGCATAACTGATGTTTAGAATAAAACGGCTTTATACGTTCATGTTGCAGTGCTTTCTGCCACTGTTCTTCATGACGTTTTTCATATGCCTTTTTATAGTGCTGATGCAGTTTCTCTGGCGCTTTGTCGACGATCTCGTGGGCAAAGGCCTTACCGTCTCTGTCATCGGCGAGCTCTTCTTTTATGCCGCGCTGACAATGGTGCCTACAGCTCTTCCCCTTGCCGTTCTTCTGGCATCGCTGATGACATTCGGCAATCTCGGTGAGAAATTCGAGCTGACAGCCCTGAAGGCCTCCGGCATCTCGCTTTTCAAGATCATGAAGCCTCTGATTGTGCTGATGATATTCATATCCGTCGGTGCCTTTTTCTTCCAGAATCAGGTATTGCCGGTGGCGCAGGCAAAGATGTGGACATTGCTTTTCTCCGTCCGTCAGAAATCACCCGAGGTCGAGATTCCCGAGCGTTCGTTCTACGACCAGATTCCCAACATGAACCTCTACGTCGACCATAAGAATCCCGAGACCGGCATGCTCTACGAGATGATTATCTATGACGTGACGCGCGGTCTCGACAATTCGCGTGTCATTCTGGCCGACTCCGGCAAACTGAGCTTCACAGAAGACAAGACGCGCCTCTTCCTTCATCTCTACAGCGGCGAGATGTTCGAGAACCTGCGCGACAATAGCCTTGGCGTCGCTGCACAGGGATACTTGCCGTTCCGTCGCGAGAATTTCAGCGACAAACAGATTTATTTTGCCTTTGACGCCAATTTCAACCGCATGGACGAGAGCGGCATGCGCAACCAGTATGTCGGCAAGAACATCGCTCAGCTCAGTCACTCGATAGACTCGATCGGTCACGATGTTGACTCAATCGGCGACTCATATACCTTTGAAATCAAAGCCCGTCCATACGTCGGGCTCCTGTCATACCGCAGCGTCGTCGTAGACGGCGATGTCAAACGCGTCCCGCGCGAAGATGTCGCTATGACAAAGCCGCTTGACATAGACTCGCTATTCAACGCTCCGTCGCCGAGCTATGCCAAGACATATCTGACTCAGGCTCTAGCCCAGGCAAAACGCCAGCGTCAGGAATTTGAATACCGCAGCGTCGTGCTCAGCGAGCAGACCAAAAGCCTCAGGCGTCACGGCATCGAGCTGCAGAAAAAATTCACCCTCTCGTTTGCCTGCATCATCTTCTTCTTTATCGGGGCGCCTCTCGGAGCCATAATCAAGAAAGGCGGCCTCGGCACACCGCTTGTCATCTCCGTCATACTGTTTATTATCTACTATATCATCGACAATACAGGCTATAAAATGGCACGTGACGGTAAATGGATCGTGTGGATGGGGATGTGGACAAGTAGTGCCGTGCTT
>USIN01000104.1 GCA_900554715.1 uncultured Bacteroidales bacterium | reverse complement strand
TCTCCGACCTCCGTGAGTCGGGTGCTATCGAGCAGGATGCCGACATTGTCTGCTTCATCCATCGTCCCGAATATTATTATCACAGCGACACCGATCCGAGCGGCAAAGACATACGCGGCCTGGCTGAATTTATCGTCGCCAAGCACCGCAGCGGTGCCGTCAAGGATGTCAACATGCGTTTCCGCGCCAATTTCGCCCGTTTTGAAAACTGGATAGAGGAGGGCGCCGACAGCTTTGTCGAACAGCGTGTGTCGAAACTCAATCCGGTCGACGGTCAGGCGGTGACTCCCAATGTCGTCCTTTCAGGCGGAACGGCAGATTATACTACGTCGAGCGACGAACCGACACCGTTCTGACAAACCGCGCCAGCAGCTCGTTTCGCACATGCGGCTATAACTTTTTTTGACTTTTTTTGTAAAAATCGCAAACCATTTTAAGAGTTGTGTTGTTTGTAAGATAAAACAAACAAAAAGAATTTATTCACAACTATTATTTATGTTTGATATGAAAAAAGTCGCATTATTGATTGCTGTAACACTCGGTAGTTTTACAGTTTTCGCCCAGAACATCAACAAGAATGAGCTGAAACAGCTTCAGGCTTTCCTCGCCGCTCCCGCAGAGCACGCTACAACCAACGCCGAAGCGCTCAAAGTCACTAACCTCAAAGACCCGTCGACATGGGAAGGCGTCACTGTCGAGAACGGCCACGTCACCAAAATCGACTGGAAGAATAAAAAACTTGCCGGTGATCTCAAACTCGACGGTTTCACAGCTCTGACCTCGGTCGATGTGTCGCGCAACGCCATCACATCGGTAGCTGTCACCAAGGCTCCCGCCGTCACCGAAATCAACGCTTCGCGCAACAAAGCCACTTCGGTCGACTTCGCCGGATGTCCCCAGCTGACAAAACTCAGCATCAACAACAACCGTCTGACCGAGTTCTCGATCACTGACGTGCCTGTCATCAAGACACTCAATATCGCAAGCAACAACCTCGTTGCGCTCGACCTCGCAGGCTCGCCCACACTTCAGACCGTCAACTGCCAGTCGAACCGCCTCGAACAGCTCACCATCGACAACTGCACCGCTCTCAAGAATCTCTATGCCGGCTATAACAAACTGACTTCGTTCACACTCGTCGGTGTCGAGAACCTCCAGAACATCAATGTCGACGACAATCAGATTGCCAACCTCATCGTCTCGAAGCTTCCCGCTCTCAGCACATTCATCTGCTCTGACAACAACATGAAGACCCTCGGCATGAGAGACTGCAACGCCCTTCTCGACGTAGTCTGCTCTTACAACGACCTGACCTCGTTTGAGGTAGAAAGCTGCCCCAACGTCCAGTTTATCGACTGCTCTTACAACGACCTGACCTCTCTCACTCTCAGCAACCAGACATTCCTCCAGCGTCTGCTCTGCAACAATAACGAACTCACCATGCTTGACGTCTCGTTTGACTCGGCGCTTACCTATATCAACTGCCGCTTCAACATGATTACGGACCTCAGAACAATCGCTTGTCCGAATCTGAAGATGATAGCATGCCAGTGGAACTATTAAATCAGGGCTGGCACTCGAGAAGTGCCAATATAATATGACTGACTAAATATGACCCGGTCGGGGCGGCAGAGATGTCGCCCCGGCTTCTTTTATGGTCGCTGCCATGAAAGGTGACATCCCGGTTGCGGAGCGCTGCTGCCGCGGCCGGGATGTCGGTGTGTGCCATTCATAGATAGCTTTGTCGATGTCTTTTTCTCTACAAGAGTATCGACGGTGACAAATCTATCATTATTGAATGAAAAATTTTTATCCGATGTTATCTTCCGCGTGATTCACCGCTGCCGCCGGCGCTGTCGTTGTTGTCGACCGATGCGCCTGTCGATTTGATGTCGCTTTTGAGATTGCCGAATTTCCATGTCAGCGAGATGCCGAAGTTGCGGTGCTGATTTGTCCAGGCGTTGTGTAACACCATGTCGTTGCTGCGTATGGTCTCGCGGTAGGTCTGGTAGCGGTTGAATATGTTGCCGGCGAAACAGCCGACGGTCAGTGCGCCGTCTTTGAGAAACGATTTGTTGGCTCCGAAGCCGTAGTAGCTCCACGAACCTGAGCTGCCCTGCACGTCGGGCGAGCTTGTCGATATTCCGCCGAATGCGTTGACCTTCAGTCCGCATGGAAGTGTATAATTCCAGTCGGCGTTGACAAAGGCGCTCCAGCCGTCGTTGCGGCTGCCGGTCTTCTTGTGGTTGTAGACGGCATAGCGCGTCTCGCCGTTAAGACTCAGGCTCATGTTGGTGATGATGTTCCAGGCGCCATAGCCGATCAGGGCGATGCGGTCGCGTGTGCCGACGTTGGCATAGGTGTTGATGCGCATGCCGTTGTCATCAAGGTAGATGTAGTTGCTGATCATATTGTCGCGCCTTACATAACTGAGACCGATATTGCCGTTAAGACGGTCGTTGCCGTAGTTGCTGTAGGTGAGCATGAGCTTGTGAAACCGCTCGCATGTCAGGTCGGGATTGCCCGTGCGGTATGAATTGGCCTGCAGTTGCAGCCGGTAGGGGTTGAGCTGTGACACTGTCGGCCGCGATATGCGCATCTGGTAGCCAAGCCTGAGGTTGGCGCTTTCGTCGAAACGGTAGGATACGGCGGCGTTGGGGACAAGATCGCTCAGCCGTTTTGAGAAATCGTTATAATCGCCGGCTCTGAAGCTGACCCCCATCGATGTGTATTCATATCTGACACCGGCTCTGACGGTCAATCGCTTCATGTCGGCGTTATATGAGGCATATGCGGCCCCGATGTCCTGATACTGCGACATTCTGACCCGACCCGACGCGACCGATGTCAGGCACTCCTCGCTGTCGCCGTAATATAAAAAGGAGTTGACGCCGTTGCGGCGGAACAGGCCTTTGATACCGGCCTCGAGAGTGTGTATGTCTCCGAATCGGTTGACGAAGTCGACCTGTGCCGTGTGCTGGTTGTTGGTTGTGCGGTTGAGGTCGCGCTGATATGTAGCCGGAGGGGTAAATGACGAAGCGTCGTAGTAATGCGACAGGGCGTCGAGCGGAGTGTATGAGCGGTCATACTGGTATGTGGCGATGACATAGCGGCGGTCGGTGTCGAAATTGTGGCGGTATGAGGCATTGGCGTTGAGACCCGACTCATGTTCGCCGCCGGCGGCGTGGACATAGTAGCCCCACAGATCGTCGCGGTCGTCGTCGAGTCCGCGGGCGTGACGGGTAAACTCGGCGTCGCCACGGAAATTGAAGCAGTTGAAGCCGAGGGTAAAGAGATTTGCTGTGTCGGGCTCCCACGAGAGGTTGAAATTGGCGCCACGGTAGTCATAAGCGTTTTTCTGGGCGATGCTGTCGGTGATGTAGCGCTCTGGCGACGACGGGTCGAGGTATTCGGTCTCGGTCATACCGAACGTCCGGGTTTTGTTCCAGCGGCCGTTGGTATACTGCATGTTGAGTGATGCCGAGACATTCCCCACACTTGTCCTGACATACGCCGCGCCTCCGGCGTCGGTATAGTTGGCGAAAGCCGTGATGTTGGCGAGGTAGCCCTCGACCGAGAGTTTGCCGGACGTGATTATATTGATGATGCCGGCTGTGCCTTCGGCATCGTATTTGGCGCCGGGCTCGGTGATGACCTCGATTTTTCTTATCGAGGCGGCAGGCATGGCCTTTAGGATGGTCTTGGCGTTATCGCTGAGAGATTTGTCGGGCTTGCCGTTGACATAGATCTTGAAGTCGGTCGAGCCGTTGAGCTTGATCTGATCCTGGGCGTCGACAGTCACCATCGGCACTTGCCTCATCATATCGAGCACGTTGCGTGATGCGGCCGACGGGTCTTCTGTGACGTTATAGGTCAGGGTTGCGCCGTCGCTCTCGACTATGGGGCGTCGGTCGAGTCGGCCGGTGCTGAGGCTGTCGCCGGGATAAAAACAAGAGAGAGCAAGAGGATGAGAAAAAACTGACATTTGACAGAATTTTGCATAGGTTGTGATAAATGTGATTGTAGATTATGTAGACATCTATTAGACGAAGAAGCAAGGCCGTTTGTGACACGCCGAGTGCTTTTTTTTTACAAAAAAAGCGCCTGCATGTTTAAGAGCAGGCGCTTGGAATCTTTAATTGCTTATTTAAATTTAGTTTGCATACCATCCGAAGTGATATGTGAAATATCTTGCGACAGACTGTATGGCTGTTGGCTCCCATTTCGATGAATGTTGTTCGACAATCTGCCGCAGTTGCTCGATTGTGTAGCTGATACCTTTAACGTCGTAACTGCTGTCGAACTCTTCCATCTTATCAAGTTGAGCTGAAATAAAAGCTTTGAAGCTGTCATATCCTACGGTCGAGTCAGAGACAAAATCATCAGGAGCATATGCGGGTCTGTATTTCCAGACAAATTTATATCTGTTCGTTGCTATGTCTTCGTCAGGCAGATTCATATCAGTAAGAAAGCCGTTGTCAGAGGCGGTTGAAAACCGGAATTCGTTATCCGTGAATTTTTCAATGTTATAAGTTTTGCCGCTAAGCTGGAATGTTTTATCCTTTTTCAGATCGGCCGTGATATAAAATGAGTTTGTGTAATCATGGCTTTTTGAGCAATAGTCAGACCATGCTTCATATATGATAGCGAAATCAGGGTCGGCGCCACACATGTCCGGTGTTTTATAAATTGTGAACCATATTTTACCTCGGGCAATAGTGACATAGCACTCGCACGTCAAGGAGTTTCGTATTGTCTTGGGCAGATATAACATATCCTTATAATTGTTCTCGCGCTCTTGCTCGAGGTTAACCCATTTCTGGTCGGCGCCACTGTTGCTGTAAAGGCTCCCGAACCACGCGTGCATAAACATTGTTTCTTCACCCTTGATTACATCATTATATAAATCAGAATCAAAGTTACCCGGTTCGTCAGAACAGGATGTGAATATTGGCGTTATTGATAAGACTAATACGGTCGCCCAAAAATTTATAAAAGATGATGAATTCATTATATATGAATTTTGAATGTGATTTTTTGCAAATATAATATTGAAATTTTAATTAGGCAAACAAATGTCGGCCAAAAGTGCGATAGCTGTTAAAATCGTTTATTGCATTGGATTTGAACGTTTAAATTATTATCTTTGAAAACAAAAACGCCATGAAGAAACTGATAATTGCAGCGGCAGTTGCTGGAATGTTTGCTGTTGAGGCCGTTGCCGGTGAGTTTGCACGCCGCGAGATGGCCTACGGTGACACTGTGCGCACGTATACTATATATCGTCCCGATTCGATCAACCGTTTTGCACCGCTCGTTGTCTATACTCACGGCTATGGCTCGAAGACGCGCAACCGCCGTGACCTCAACCGCGCCGCCGACCGTCACGGCTTTGTTGTCTGCTATCCCGACGGCGCGCCCGACACGAGGGGCAAAGACGGCTGGTATGTCGGCTATCCGTCGCAGTCTAATATGGATAAAGACGAGATTTCGTTTTTCAAGGCCTTGCTCGACGAGGTCTGCGCGGCTGAGAAACTCAACCGCGATAATGTCTTTATGGCGGGCATGTCGAACGGGGGCGACCTTTGTTATCAGTTAGTATATACCTCTCCAGGGCTGTTCAAGGCCTATGCGTCGGTGGCGGGTCTGACGTTCGAGTGGGTTTACAACGGCCACAGGCTGACCGAGCCCGTCGATTTCATGGAGATACACGGCAATGCCGACACGACGTCGCGCTGGACCGGCGATCATGACAATGCCGGAGGGTGGGGCGCTTACATACCCGTGCCTATGGCTGTGGCGGCGATTGCGGCCAACAACCGGTGCGCGACGATGGCGGTCGACTCGGTAGCGTCGCTCACGGGCGACGGCCGCATGCTGAAGCGCACTGTCTATGGCGGCAGTCCGACAGGCAAGACGGTCGTGCTCTATGAGGTCGACGGCGGCAGACACTCGTGGCATGCCAAAGATATTGACACAGGCGAAACCGTCTGGCAGTTTTTCGAGTCAGTACTCAAAAGAGATTCAGATTGTTATATATATGGCAGATATGATTACAGATGATTTTGAGGCTTTGAGGGCCGGAGAGTGGATTAACGGTTTTACCGACGAGATAGCTGCGGCCCTTGGTCGCTGTGAGGAGCTGTGCTATGAATTCAATGCGATTCCTCCGTCGCAGAAAGAACGGCGCAACAAGCTGTTGGGCAAGATATTCGACCGTGTCGGCGACCATTGCATCATCAATCCGCCATTTCGATGTGATTTCGGGTTTAATATCCATATAGGCGATAATTTCACGGGCAATTTCAACCTGACGATACTCGACGAAGCCGATGTGACCATCGGCGACAATGTGTTTATCGGCCCTAACACGAGCATCTGCACGGTGATACACTCGCTGAAGCCTGAGGAACGCAACCGCGGCATCATGTGCGGGCGGCCTGTCGTCATCGGCAATAATGTCTGGATTGCAGCCAATGTCGTGATACTGCCCGGCGTAAGCATCGGCGACGGGGCTGTTGTCGGCGCCGGAAGCGTTGTCACTAAAGACGTTGCTCCCTCGACCGTCGTCGCCGGCAACCCCGCCAGCTTCATCAAAAAAATCGACTGTTGACGCCGCGGCCCGGCTTTATGAGAAACAGTTGACGTGGAT
>USIN01000103.1 GCA_900554715.1 uncultured Bacteroidales bacterium | reverse complement strand
GTCCAAAAGGCTAAAAAACAAAGTATAATTTTGAAAAAAAGCCTTAATTGACTAATTTTGTCTCCTTATTCAACACTACTTGAAATTATTTAATAATTAATTATTGCATTATAATTATGAGTTTAAACATCATTGTGCTGGCAAAGCAGGTGCCTGATACCCGCAATGTCGGCAAAGATGCGATGAAGGAAGACGGCACGATCAACCGCGCCGCTCTCCCTGCTATCTTTAACCCCGAAGACCTTAATGCTCTCGAGCAAGCCCTTAGAATCAAAGACAATAATCCCGGTTCGACTGTGACACTGCTCACCATGGGTCTCCCCAGAGCATCAGAAATCATCCGTGAAGCTATTTACAGAGGTGCAGACGGCGGAATCGTGCTCACCGACCGTACACTCGGCGGCGCCGATACCCTTGCCACTTCCTATTCACTCGCTCAGGCAGTGAAAAAATTCGGCAACTACGACATCATCCTCGGCGGCCGTCAGGCTATTGACGGCGATACAGCACAGGTAGGTCCGCAGATTGCTGAAAAACTCGGTATTCCTCAGGTCACCTATGCTGAGGAAGTCGTAGACCTCGCTGACGGTCATGTTACGATAAAACGCCGACTCGAGCATGGTGTCGAGACCGTCAAGGCTCCCCTGCCCTGCGTCGTTACTGTCAACGGCTCTGCCGCCGACTGCCGTCCCCGCAACGCACGTCGACTGATGAAATATAAATATGCCGTATCGCCCAGCGAAAAAGCAAAACTTACTCCCGAAGCTCAGGCTTTTGTTGACGCAAGACCTTACCTCAACATCCAGGAGTGGAGCGCCGCTTTTGTTGAAGCAGATCCCGAGCAAATCGGTCTTGCAGGCTCACCCACAAAGGTGAAAGCCATCGAGAACGTTGTCTTCACCGCCAAAGAAAGCCTTTGCCTTGAAAACAACGACGAGCAGATCGAAAACCTCGTCAAAGAACTGATTGCAAACCATACCATCGGCTAACCTTCATCATAAACATTAGAAATTATGGCAGACAAAAATAATCTTATCGTTTACTGCGAATATGACGAAGGCAAAGTCGCAGACGTAAGCCTTGAACTTCTCACCAAAGGCCGTGTACTTGCCGACCGTCTCGGCATCAAACTCGAAGCAGTAGTTATCGGCGACAATCTCAAAGACATCGAGAACCAGGTTTTCCCCTATGGCGTAGACAAGCTCTATAAGGTCGAAGACGCCCGTCTCTTCCCCTACACTTCGAATCCTCATGCAGCCGTGCTTATCAACCTCTTCAAGGAAATCAAGCCTCAGATTTGTCTGATGGGCGCAACCTGCATCGGCCGTGATCTCGGTCCCCGCGTATCATCGTGTCTCCACAGCGGTCTTACCGCCGACTGCACATCGCTCGAAATCGGCGATCACAAAGATCCCAAGACAGGCAAGGAATATACCAACCTGCTCTATCAGATTCGTCCGGCGTTCGGCGGCAACATCGTCGCTACCATCGTCAATCCCGACTGCCGCCCGCAGATGGCTACAGTACGCGAGGGCGTGATGAAAAAAGAGATCTACAACCCCGATCACAAAGGCGAAGTCGTCAACCTCGACGTCAACAAATATGTATCTGACACCGATTTCGTTGTCGAAATCATCGACCGCCACATCGAGAAATCGAAAGTAAACATCAAGAATTCGCCCATCATTGTGGCCGGCGGTTACGGCGTAGGCTCGAAAGAGAATTTCGACCTGCTGTTCAAGCTTGCCGACACTATCGGTGCGGAAGTCGGCGCTTCGCGTGCGGCCGTCGACGCCGGCTTTGCAGAGCATTGCCGCCAGATCGGCCAGACCGGTGTCACAGTGCGTCCGAAGCTCTATATCGCCTGCGGTATCTCAGGTCAGATCCAGCATATTGCCGGAATGCAGGAGAGCGCAATGATCATTTCTATCAACAACGATCCCGACGCTCCTATCAACAAGATCGCCGACGTTGTCATTACAGGCACGGTTGAAGATGTTGTGCCGAAACTCATCAAGTACTACAAGAAAAATTCGAAATAAATAAGCCATGGCTAATTTTTATACCGACAACCCGGCGCTGAAGCATCATCTGACCCATCCGCTGATGCGCAAGATAGTCGCCCTCAAGGAGCGCGACTATACCGACGCCGAGAAATATGACTATGCTCCCATGGACTACGAAGACGCCATCGACAGCTACGACCGCGTGCTCGATATCGTCGGCGACGTCTGCGGAACTACAATTGCTGAAAACGCCGAATCAGTCGATCAGGAAGGCCCGAAGGTTGTCGACGGACACGTCGAATATGCTCCGGGAACTGTCGAGAACCTCGACAAGTGCCGCAAGGCCGGTCTCATGGGCATGGCAATGCCGCGTCGCTTCGGTGGACTGAATTTCCCGATCACTCCGTATATCATGGCCGCTGATATTGTCAGCCGTGCCGACACAGGCTTCGAAAACCTCTGGGGCCTTCAGGACTGCGCCGAGACGATCTATGAGTTTGCCGACGAAGATCAGAAACAGCGTTATATAACCCGCGTCTGCAACGGCGAGACCATGTCGATGGACCTTACCGAGCCTGATGCCGGTTCCGACCTCCAGAGCGTAATGCTCAAGGCAACCGAGCAGCCCGACGGAACATGGCGCCTCAACGGTGTCAAGCGCTTCATCACCAACGGCGACAGCGACATACATCTCGTGCTTGCCCGCAGTGAAGAGGGCACCCGCGACGGTCGCGGCCTGTCGATGTTCATCTACGACAAGCGCGACGGCGGTGTTACCGTCCGCCGTATCGAGAACAAGATGGGTATCAAAGGCAGCCCCACCTGCGAACTTGTGTTCAAGAACGCCAAAGCTGAGCTTTGCGGATCGCGCCGCCTCGGTCTTATCAAATATGTAATGGCCCTGATGAACGGTGCCCGTCTGGGAATTGCCGCACAGAGTGTCGGTGTCAGCGAGCTTGCCTATCGCGAGGCGCTGGCTTATGCACGCGACCGCCGTCAGTTCGGCAAGGCTATCATAGATTTCCCCGCTGTATTCGAGATGCTTTCGGTTATGAAAGCCAAACTCGACGCCAGCCGCTCGCTTCTCTATGAAACTGCCCGCTATGTCGATCTCTACAAGGCCTACGAGGATATTGCCCGCGAACGTTCGCTGACCCCCGACGAGCGCAAGGAAATGAAGTTCTACAGCCGTCGTGCCGACGCCCTGACTCCAATGGCCAAAGGCATGGGCAGCGAATATTGCAACCAGAACGCCTACGACTGCATTCAGATTCACGGCGGTTCGGGCTTCATGAAAGACTATACCTGCGAGCGTATCTACCGCGATGCCCGAATCACTTCGATTTACGAAGGTACGACCCAGCTTCAGGTTGTCGCCGCAATCCGCCACGTCACTACCGGAACCTACACGAACCTCATCGAGGAATATCTCAACACCGAGGTCGATCAGCGTCTTGAAGGAACCAAGAACACCATCAAAGAGATGTTCAAGGCATATACCGAAACTCTGGCCAAGGTCGAGGAAGTCAAGGATGACCAATATGTTTCGTTCGTGGCCCGCCGCCTCGTCGAGATGGCCGCCGATGTTGTCATGTCGTCGCTTCTGCTGCTCGATGCCAACCGCAACGATATGTTCGACAAGTCGCTCGAAGTCTACGTGAAGATGGCGCAGGCCGACATCGTGAAACACGCCGATTTCATCGCCAATTTCCGTGTCGAGGACATGGAGGCCTATAAAGCCTGAAACTCATTTGATTAAATAACTTTGGTGTGTCGGAGGACGGATGATGCCCTCCGACACACTGCTTTATCGGATAGATCTATGGCGGCTGACTATAACAGAGAGCGCCTCGCCGCGGCCGGCGATCCGGCCAGACTTGATGCCATCCTTCAGGCCGAACTGCGCGAGCGCGCGGCTTCGAAACTGCCGCTGACACTCAGCTGCAGCGAATTCCGTTTTCCTACGGCGCTGTCGGCCGAACAGGCCACCGGCGACCATCTCGCCGCGCTCCATGCCGCTCTTGTCGAGCCGGGATCGTCAGTCCTCGACATGACCTGCGGTCTTGGCATCGACGCCTTCCATATAGCGCGGCGCGCTTCGTCGGTGACCGCGATCGACATCGATTCCCGCTGTGCGGAGGCTGTCAACATGAATGCGCGTGCGCTCGGACTTGATAATGTCGAGGGGGTATGCGCTGATTCTACCGAGTGGTTGCGCGTGACCGACAGGAAATTCGATGTCATTTTTATCGATCCGGCGCGGCGTGGACGCGACGGCAGGCGGCTGTTCGCTCTGGCGGATTGCAGTCCGAACGTCGTAGAGCTGCTGCCGCTGCTGCGAGAGCGGGCAACGCGCGTTATAATAAAGGCATCGCCGATGCTCGACATATCGCGGATGAGGACGGAACTCGGCGGCGACGCCGACATAATCGTATATGGCGAGTCGAATGAGTGTAAGGAGCTGACGGCTGTCATTCCGGGCTCGGGCCTGACGCGGGTCATCGACAGCGAAAGTCCTGAATTTTCTTTCTCCCCTGAAAACGAGGCTGCCGCCGAAATATGCTTTGCAGAACCCGAAGCCGGACAGTGGCTCCATGAGCCTTCGGCGGCCATGCTGAAGTCGGGAGCATTCCGCCTGATGTCGGAGAGGTTCGGGCTTTCGGCGCTTGCTCCAGACACGCATCTCTATGTAGGCGATACGCCGTCTGAAGGTTTTCCCGGAGAGATCAGGCCGATTGTGAAAGTAGTGGAGTGGGGTAAACGGGCCGGCCGCGAGCTCGGCTGCGATGCGGCAGATGTAGCGGTCAGAAATTTCGTCATGTCGGCCGAAGAACTCCGCAAGCGTCTAGGCATACGGCGCGGCGGCGACGGCAATGTCAGGATAATCGGCGCACGTTCGCGCTCGCGCAAGCTGTTGCTTCTGCTCGGCGCTCCTCAAAGAGCCGCTGAAGATTTATAAGATTTATAAGACTTATAATTCCGGCCTCTGTTTTCGGGAATAATTGCTATCTTTGGGGTATGAACCGACGAGATTTTCTGGTGGCGGCGGCTGCGGCGACAGCCGGGGCCATGATTCCCGAGCGGGCGATTGCCGCGGTCGGGGTGCCTGCTGTGGTAAAAAGGCCGCGGATGGAGATGCGTTTCTTTCCCTATGAGCTGAAACTGCGTCATGCGTTCAATCTGGCCCGCAATTCCCGGACGACAACGCCCGACGTTCAGGTCGAGATCAGCTATGACGGCGTGACGGGCTATGGCGAGGCCTCGATGCCGCCGTATCTCGGCGAGAGCGTCGACAGTGTGACCGGTTTTCTCGGCAAGGTTGATCTGGGTCAGTTCTCCGACCCGTTTCTTATTGAGGACATTCATGATTATCTCGACGGTATCGCCGATGGGAACTGCGCGGCGAAGGCTGCTGTCGACATCGCGCTTCACGATCTGACAGGCAAACTGATGGGACAGCCGTGGCACCGTATCTGGGGGCTTAACCCCGCTAAGACGCCGAACACGTCGTTTACTATCGGGATGGACACTCCCGAGGTTATCAGGCAGAAAGTCGATGAGGCTATGCCGTATAAGGTGCTGAAGGTCAAAATGGGGCTCGACAACGACAGGATGCTCGTCGATATTATCCGGCAGAAGAGGCCTGATGTCCCTATATGTGTCGATGCTAACCAGGGATGGAAAGACCGCGAGTATGCTCTTGATATGTGTCACTGGCTTGCCGGACGCGGCTGCATCTTTGTTGAGCAGCCTTTCGACAAAATGGCTCTCGACGATATGGCATGGCTGACCGAGCGGTCGCCGCTTCCGATTATTACCGACGAGGGGGTGAAACGTCTGGCCGACATTGCGCCGCTAAAGGGCACATGCCATGGAATAAATATAAAGCTGATGAAGTCGACCGGTCTCCATGAGGCTTATCAGATGGCAACACTGGCGCGTGCGCTCGGGATGAAGGTGATGTTGGGCTGTATGACCGAGACGTCGTGTGGCGTAAGTGCGGCTGCCCAGCTTTCGCCGCTGGCCGACTATGCCGATCTCGACGGGAATCTTCTCATTGCGAACGACCGTTTCCGCGGAGTGTCGGTTGTCGACGGCCGCATAACTCTGCCGTCGCTTCCCGGCATAGGTGTCGAGCCGGTTCAGACGGGGAGAATGCCCTGAGCGTTGAGAATCCTGAATACCAGATCGTGGAGCGCGTCATAAGGATCGACGCGCGAGCCTATGCCTTTGCTGCGGGTGTCGGCTTCGCGGATGGCGCCGATTATTTCGATGACTTTATAAGCATTGTAGTTGCGGGCCGCCCCTGTGTAGTTCTTCAGCTGCCATTCGCTGCGAAGCCCCATTGCGGCCACGAGCGCCGCCGGCGATTTGTCGCGCGAGAAATGGAATATCATCAGGTCGCTGAAGAAATTGAATATGGCGCTTATTGTCATTACGAAGGGGTTCGACTTCGGGTTGGCGCGGAAAAACTCGATAATGCGGTAGGCTTTGGCTCCGTTGTGAGCTGCAAGCGCGTTGATAAGCTCGAAGTTGTTGAAATCTTTGCTGAATCCGATATTCCTTTCGATAGATTCGGGTGTTATCGTTGCGCCGCGGCCGAGGGCCACGGCCAGTTTGTCGACTTCGTTGTGGAGCCGCGACATATCGGTGCCGACATATTCGGTCAGCATCGCCAGACTCTTCGGCTCTA
>USIN01000102.1 GCA_900554715.1 uncultured Bacteroidales bacterium | reverse complement strand
TGAACCGAATTTATTTAATTTTTAACCCCGTCCATTTTTAGTGGACAGTAGTGATCTGTCTTTATAGATTACTACCGGCGTAGGTTTTTAGAAGACCCTCGACGTCGATATCGCCCTTGAGGTAGATTATAGAGTACTCGCCTTCGTCGTTGACCTCGAGAATCAGCGTGGTGTCGTCGCCCTTGTCGAGATTGCCGAAAATATTTATCAGACTATCGTCGTCATTGATTTCGAGCAACAGATCGATAGCGTCCTTTGAATCCTTGACAAAGTGCCGCGTCACAGACCTGAGTGAGTCAGCCGATTGCCTCAGCGACGTGTTTATCACCTCAAGGCCCTTCAGATTTTTGACATAACCCGCCGCCTCTCCCATGCTCTCGGTCATGGCTGCTGTCGACAGACCGAGTTTCAGCAACGACGGGGAGACATAGATTGTAGTCACATCCTTCAAGTTCTTGGCCGACTCGAAGATTTTTGATTTCTGAGCCGCCAGCGGCACGGCAGACATCAGCATGCTGACAATCAACGACAGTATAATCTTATTTTTCATTACTCATTACTTTATTTGTTGCGATTTTATTTATTGCATTGGGAATCTTGTTTGCTTCAGTGTCAGACTTGACAATCGCATCGCCTGCCATGCCGAGCGTGCGTCCGAGCATGCCCAGAACCTGTGCGGCCACACGCGACGCCTCTTCAGGGTCAGAGATCTCGCACACGTCAGAGGCCATGGCATAGTGATAGTCATCGGCTTCGGCAGCAGCGGCAAATTCCTTGACGGCAACGGCTTTCGGTCTGTGCTTTACGGCCGGAGCCGACTTTTTAACAACCGGAGCCGTGACTTCTGCGATACTTTCGTCGGGAATAAGTGTATTTTCACTGACAACGGACAAAGTATCGGTCGGAGCCGGGACAATCTCTTCGGCCATGAGTGCGCTATCAAACGGTTCATCATTGCTGTCGGCGTGGCGGCCTACAATGCCAAGGCCTATGCCGAGCACGACAGCGACGGCAGCGGCTGCAGAGAGCGACAGCCTGACGATGAGGCCACGGCGTCGCGAAGGCTTTTCAGGCAGAGAGTCTATGAATGATTCGAGACGCGATTCGAGACCGTCAGGCACCGGCGCCGTCGCCTTGGCAAGCGCTGTCTCGGTGAATATCATTGCGTCGGCTCTGAGATCTTCGGGCAGATTGTCGACATCGTTCTGCCTGAAGAAATCTGTTATAGCGCCGACCTCGTCGGGCGTCGCCGTACCGCTGTAATAGCGTTCGACGAGCTGTCTGATAATTTCTATGTTGTCGGCTTTGTTCATCTTTCGTATGATTGATAAAGTTCTTTTATTCGTTTTCGTGCTCTTGACAGGAGCTGCCTGACATTCGCCTCCGACAGACCTGTCGCCCTGACAATCTCGTCGTTGTCATACTCGCCGAAAGTCGCCATCATGAAGACTTTGCGCTGAGTTTCGCCAAGCGTGGCGGCAAGCCGTCTGACGACATTGAGAGTCTCGCGGGTCTCTGTCGCGTCATTGCCCGACACCGGACGGTCGGCGGCCGAGAGGTCGGCATACTGCCGCCGGAGTCTGATTTTGTCGAGACAGACATTTTTGACGACGCGGAGACAAAACGCTTCATAGCTGCTTTTGTCGCCTATCTCATCGCGTTTCTCCCAGAGACGTGCCATCGACTCCTGGACGGCGTCACAGGCGTCTTCACTGTCGCCGAGCACCGCCGCCGCGATGCCGTACATGCGCCTGTAATGTGGCAATATGCTCTGTTTGAACTCCTCGCGGTTCACCTGTCAGTCGTTTGCTCTTGTTATCTTTTTGTTTACGTTTTATAATTAAGACGAACAAGTGCGTCCGGTGTGACAGTCAGAATCGCGAATATTCAAATTTTAACGTTTATTCACCAACGACAGAGCGAATGCCGGCTGGAGGCTCACTTGAAGAACTCTTTGAAAGAGGCTATTATATATTCATGATCGACGACCGACGCTGTCTCGCGCACCGAGTGCATGGCCCACAGAGCGGCACCCATATCGACACCGCGGAGGGCTATCTGCGATGTCAGTATGTTGCCGAGCGTCGAGCCGCCGGCCGAATCGCTGTGGTTGACAAAATACTGGCACGGAACACCCGCGCGCTCGCATATCATCGAGTAGACGGCCGATGAATCGGCGTCAGTCATATATTTGCAGTTGGCATTTATCTTAATGACAGGACCACCGCCAAGACGGGGATGATTGGTCGGGTCCTGCTTCTCGGCATAGTTTGGATGGACGCCGTGGGCGTTGTCGGCCGAAATCATGAATGAACGGGCGACCGCACGGAAATAGTCTTCGTTGTCGGCACCGAGTGCGCCGGCTATGCGAGTCAACAGATTTGCCAGTTCGGGCGATGCGGCTCCCTGCTTTGTTCCCGAGCCGGTCTCCTCGTTGTCGAAGATGGCCATGACGCGTGTCTGCGCGCAATCCGCCTCACTTTCTATCAGGGCGGTCATGGCCGAGTAAGCCATCGAGAGGTCGTCGAGGCGTCCAGAGGTGATAAACTCGCCGTTGAGGCCGACGAGACATGCCGGAGTGGTATCATAGAGCGACAGGTCGAAGTCGACGATGTCGTCAACGGCGATGTCGAGACGCTCGGACAGAAGACGCGGCAGGATGGTGTCGGGATCGCCGCAGCCGTCAGCCATGGCGATGACGGGAAGCATGTCTTTCTGCTTCGACAGCGGGTTTCCTTCGTTGACCGAACGGTTGAAATGGATAGCGAGATGTGGTATTGTCAGAAGCGGGCGGTCAAACCTGACATTCACCGCGCGCGGACGGAGGATGTCGCCGCCACGCAATATGACGCGCCCGGCTATCGAAAGCGGCCGGTCAAACCATGTATAAAGTATCGGACCGCCATAGACCTCTGTGTTAAGCTTGATGACATCGCCGGCAGCACGCATCGCGGCCCGGGGTTTGATTCTGAAACCCGGCGAATCACTGTGCGCCGAGATGATTCTGAAACCGTCAGAGGCCTCGCCGCTGCCGACTATAAAGGCGAAGACGGCCGAACCGTTTTTGGTTATATAATATTTGCCGCTGCGTTCGAGAGTCCAGCGGTCTGCCTGTTCGAGCCGACGGAAACCGGCTTCGTCAAGACGACGGCTTATTGTCTCGGCTGCAAGAAAATTGACCGGCGATGCATCGAGAAATGTCATCAGGTCGGCGATATGGCCTTTGGGGTCTATGGTCATTGCTTTATATGGTATTAGAAAATTATTTATAACGGATCTGATTGAGCGCTCGGAGCACATTGCAGAGCTTCTGGCTCCAGTAGTTGCCGAAATCTTCGCGCACTGCGCCGAGAGCGCTTTCTATCAGCTCGGCGGGAGCGTCTCTGACAGTCTCGAGCAAGTTAAAGAAGACCTGGAAAAGATCGGCGAGAGTTTCGGCGGCACTCACGGCGATAGGAGTGTCTGAATATTTCATATCCTCCTCGAAGACTTCGAGATATGTGTCGTCTTCGCCAAGCAGCGTCTCCATGCTGCGACGCATCGAGTCGTAATAGTCTTCATCAAGGGCGTCGTCGATATAGTAATCGCCCTCAAAACCGGGCATGGCAAGATCGGCGCCGGAGATATAAAGTCGTGGCAGCAGGCGCAGCATGGCCGCAAGAAATTCATCGCGTCCGGTTTCGGCTGCATGCTCGACAGCGGCGCAATATTCATTACAGAGAGCGATGAAGGCTATGGCATTGGGTTTCAAACCCTGACGATCTTCACTCATTTTTTAGGCTGATAGAGTTTGTTGTCTTTGATATATTTGCTCACGCCCGGAGGCATGAAAAGAGTCATGTCTTTGCCACGCATGATGGCGTCGCGGATGAAGGTGCTCGAGAGATTGACCATCGGCGCGTCGACGACCTCGAGGCCGTCGACATATCTCGACTCGACGGGATAGCCCTGACGGGGATAGACAATGACACCGTATTCGTCAAGTATGCGTTCGTGTTCGCGCCACTGGTCGAAGAGCCGCCAGTTGTCGCTGCCGATGATGAGTTTGAACGTGCGTTTGGGATAACGCTTCGCCAAAAGGTCGAGAGTGTTTATCGTATATGACGGCCGCGGCATCGACAGCTCGATGTCGCAAGTCTCGATACGTTCAGTGTTCTTGGTTGCGATGGTTATCATCGCCAGTCGCTTGAGGTCGGGAATAAGGTCGCGCGCGTCTTTCAGCGGATTACGGGGAGACAATGTCATCCATACCTTGTCGACGAAGCCCCACTGCACAAGATATGACGCGAGCATCATGTGTCCCATGTGGACGGGATTGAACGAGCCACCGAGGATGCCGACGATTTCTTTCCTCTCAGTTCCTTCGGCCATAATATCAGGAGTTCAGAAAGTTATCAATCAGACTGCGGACAGTCACCACAGCCTCGTCGAGATTGTCGTTGACGACACGGCAGTCATATTCAGGCGCGAATGAGATTTCATACTCGGCTTTCTCGAGACGTTCTTCGATAATGGCGGGGGCGTCTGTGCCACGCGAAACAAGCCTCTGGCGCAGAGCCGCGAGGTCGGGCGGCAGAATAAATATTGTAAGCGCTCTGTCGCCGAAAATCTTTTTGACATTGAGACCGCCTTTGACATCTATATCGAGGACGACGTCGTCACCCGAATCGATGCGGCGCTCTATCTCGCTGCGCAGTGTGCCGTAAAAGCGGCCGGGATAGACTTCTTCCCACTCGACAAAGCTATGGGCGGCGATGGCGTCGCGGAATTCCTCGGTAGACAAGAAATGGTAATGGACTCCGTCGACCTCGCCTTCGCGCGGAGAGCGGTTGGTGGCCGACACCGAGAATTTCAGGTCATAGTCGCCACTGTCGAGGATGGTGTTGATGATGGTCGACTTGCCACAACCCGAAGGAGCCGAGACCACAATGATTTTTCCTTTTCTCTTTTCCATATTCTGTTTTGTTTCCTGTTACATTACATTGAGCACCTGCTCTTTTATCTGCTCAAGCTCGTCTTTCATCATGACGACGATTTTCTGCATCTCGGCGTGATTGCTCTTCGAGCCGAGCGTGTTGATTTCTCGGCCCATTTCCTGAGATATGAAACCGAGTTTTTTTCCTTGACCTCCGTGAGGCAGCGCCATGGTTTCGATGAAATATGCGAGATGCTGGCGCAGGCGCTGTTTCTCTTCGTTGACGTCAAGTTTCTCGATATAGAATATCATCTCCTGCTCGAGACGGCCTTTGTCATAGTCGAGCACCGATATTTTCTTGAGTCCTTCTTCAAGGCGCTCGCGTATACGTGGCACGCGTTCGGCCTCGTAAGGCTCTACCTTGGCAAGCAGGTCGCCGATGCGTTCGATGCGCGATGCAAAGAAAGCCTCGAGCTTGACGCCCTCTGAGCGGCGGTGCTCCATCAGTGCGGCCACAGCGCGGCGCGTGGCGTCGGCGAGAGCCTCGGCCTCCTCGGGGCTGATAACGTCCTGGCTTTCGGCATGAAATGTGTCGGGGAAGCGCAACAGAACGCTATACCAGTCGCTCGGCTGAGGAATGTCAAGTTCCTCTGAAGCCTTTACTATCTGATTCTTATAAGCCTTGAGCATCTCGACATTCAATGTCGTGGCCGGCTCTGCGCCGATACTTTCGGCCGTTATGATGAGATCGGTCTTGCCGCGTTCGAGCTCGGCGGCAACGATGTTGCGCAGCTCCGGCTCTTTCTCACGGAAGCAGCCGGGGATTCTGACATTCAGATCGAGCTGCTTGGAATTGAGCGATTTGACTTCAACCGTTATTTTTTTTGTCGGCGTGACTGCGACAGCCTTGCCGAAACCTGTCATCGAGAATAACATACTTTTGTTTATATCTTTTAGTAAAAGACAAAATTATATATTTTTTTTGAGACTTGACGCTCGTTTTTACTAAATTTGCACAGCAAAACAAAACCCCAGTATGGCTGTAATACTCAACATCGACACATCAACCAACGTGTGCTCTACGGCTCTGACAGCCGAGGGCATGATACTCACCCACTTCGAAGACTTCAGCGGCCGCAACCACGCAGCCCTTCTAAGCGACTACATCAAAGGCTGCCTCGATTTTCTCGAAGAAAAGGAACTCAAGCTCGAGGCCGTCGCCGTCAGCACAGGTCCCGGAAGCTACACCGGCCTGCGCATAGGCTTGAGCGAGGCCAAAGGTCTGGCCTACGCCCTAGACATACCGCTTATAGGCATCAACACCCTCGAACTGATGGCGACACGCGTCATGTTCTCGACGCTCGACATCGACCCCGAAAGCATATTCGTGCCGATGATTGACGCCAGACGCATGGAAGTCTTCACCGCCGCCTACGATTTCGCACTCACCCCCGTGCTCTTGCCTCAGCCGCTGATACTCGACGGCGACAGCTACGCCGAACTGCTTGCCACGGGACGCCCCGTGCTTTTCTTCGGCAACGGCAGCGACAAGGCCCGCGACGTCATCAATGCCGACAATGCTGTCTTCGTCCCCGATGTCACGCCCTTAGCTGTCGACATGATAGCTTTGGCCGAACGCAGCTATGCGCGGCGCAATTTCATCGACACGGCCTACTCTACCCCCGAATATCTCAAAGATTTTCAAGCCACAAAAGCCAAACCGCTGCTCTGACATGACAGCGGCAGACTGAAAATATTACGGGCGTCCGGCTCTCGATTGAGCGG
>USIN01000101.1 GCA_900554715.1 uncultured Bacteroidales bacterium | reverse complement strand
GTTTGACGTTCTCGCGGTTGATGGTGTTGGGGCCTGATGACGAGATGATTTCGGCAACGTCTGACAGCGGTATCTTGCCGCGGTTCGAGTCAATCGACAGCTGCGATATGGCGTCGATGGTCGAGCGCGATTCGGGTTCGACGATGACGGTGACATCGTATGGCTGTCCGTTTTCGTAGACCTGAGAGACCGCCGTGCCGCCGATGGCGGTATTGACGATGCGGTTGAAGTCGGCAATCTTGATGCCGTAGGCTGCGAGCAGCTGGCGGCGGGGCCTGATTACCAGTTCGGGGCGCTCGATCTGTTGCTCGATATTGGCGTCTACGACGCCGTCGACGCCGGTGATGATCTCTTTTATTTCGTTACCGGTGGCAAACAGGCGGTTGAGGTCGTCGCCGAAAATCTTTATGGCGATCTGCGACTCAGTGCCCGAGAGCATGGCGTCGATTCGGTGTGATATAGGCTGTCCTATTTCGATGTTGACGCCGGGCAGAGATCCGAGTTTCCGGCGCAATTCGGCTACGACCTGACCGCGAGTGCGGCCGTCAAGCTTGTATGGCGCCTCGATTTCCGATGTGTTGACGCCGAGCGAGTGCTCGTCGAGTTCGGCGCGGCCGGTCTTGCGGGCGACGGTCTTGATTTCGGGTACAGACATGATCATGCGTTCGGCCTCGCGTCCGATTTTGTCGCTTTCTTCGAGCGAGACACCCGGGAGGGTCGAGACGTTGATTGTAAACGACCCCTCGTTGAAGCCCGGCAGGAAGCCGCGTCCGAGCGTGATGAAGACTATAGCTGCGGCGACAAGAAGCACGGCTGTAGAGACAATGATGGCTTTGGTGTGGCCGACCGACGCCGTGAGCGCACGACGGTAGAGATCTGTCAGCTTGCGGGCGACAAGGGGCTGGCGGCCGAGCTTTTCGTTTTCGCGTCTCGTGCCGAGCAGGAAGCTGCAGAGCGTCGGCGTCACTGTCAGGGCGACAAGCGTCGAGGCGAGGAGTGCCACTATGAAGGCGACACCCAGAGGTATGAGCAGCCGGCCCTCGATGCCCGACAGGAAGAATAGGGGCAGGAAGCTGGCGATGATGATAAGCGACGAGTTGAAGATCGGCATTCTGACTTCGGTCGAAGCTTCATAGACAACTTTGATAGCCGGTTTCTGTTCGGCGGCGGGAAGGGCAGAGTTCTGTCTGAGGCGTTTGTAGACGTTCTCGACGTCGACAATGGCGTCATCGACGAGCGAACCTATGGCGATGGCGATGCCGCCGAGACTCATCGTGTTGATGGTGTAGCCCATGAAGTGCAGCACCAGAACCGATATGATGATAGACAGTGGCAGCGCGACAATTGAAATCAGGGTCGTGCGCAGGTCCATAAGGAAGAAGAAGAGCACGATGATGACGAAGACGGCACCTTCGAGTAGTGCTTTCTGTAGGTTGCTTATCGAATTGTCGATGAATTCGCTCTGCCGGAATATGTCGGTCGATATTTTTACGTCGGCCGGTAGAGTCTGAGCCATGTCGGCGAGTTCGGCGTCGATGCGCTCGGTGAGGTCTATGGTGCCTTCGGCCGGCTGTTTCGTGATGGTGATGATGACGGCAGGCTCGGCTTTGACCGACGCGAGACCAATCTGAGGCACGGCGCCCCCGATGACGACGTCGGCTATGTCGCCGACTGTGACTATGCCGCGGCTGTCACTTCTGACGACTGACGAGGCTATGTCGTCGACAGAGGTGGTGTTGACATCGCCCTTGACGATATATTCATTGCCATACTGATAGATGACGCCGCCGGCCGAGTTGTCGTTGATGCCCTCGACACTCTCCATGACTTCGCCGAGACTGACGTCGAAGTATTTCATGCGGTCGGGCGACAGTCTGATCTGATATTCCCTTACGTCACCGCCGATTACCGACACCTGCGAGACGCCGCCCATGGCGAGCAGGCGCGGGCGCATGATCTTCTCGGCTATCGTGCGCAGATCGAGCATCGATGTAGAGTCGGCGGTCAGGCCGATAATCATCATTTCGCCGAGAATCGACGACTGCGGACCGAGGGTAGGGGTCTTGACATTCGGCGGGAGCACTTCGGTGAGCGCGCCGAGACGTTCGGTGACAATCTGACGTGCCCGGTAGATGTCCGTTCCCCAGTCAAACTCGACCCAGACGGTCGACAGTCCGGAGGCCGATGCCGAGCGAACACGCCGTACGCCGGTCGAACCGTTGACGGCAGTCTCGATGGGATAAGTCACGATTTTTTCGACCTCTTCAGGCGCGAAACCCGGGGCCTCGGTCATGACCACGACCGTCGGGGCGTTGAGGTCGGGGAAGATGTCGACCTCGGTCCTGACGAGCGTTATCATGCCGGCGACAAACACGACCGCCATGAGAATCAGCACGGTCAGACGGTTGTCGAGCGAGAATTTTATTATTCTGTTGAGCATGGCCTATCAATGGTTGTGGGTGTGACCTTCGGGAACATTGCCGCTCGACTCGGCGAGACGGACGGTGACAGCGCCTTCGGCGACCACGTCCTCGCCTTCGCTGAGGCCAGACACGATTTCTGTTTTGAAGCCGTCGGTACGGCCTGTCGTAACGGGTGTCTTGCGGTAACAGTCTTCATCGAGACGGACAAAGACAAACATGCGACCCTGTTGCTCTGACAGCGCACCGACGGGCACCGATATAACGGGTGCGCCGCTGCGTCCCAGAAGGTAGACTTCAACACCGGCGCCCCTGACAAGGCTGCCGTCGTTGTCGAACGTGAAGTATACCGGCACATAACCCGGCACGTCAGAGCTTGCCGAGGCGGCTGCGGCCACACGCTTGCCGCCAAGTGTGCTCAGTGCGACAGCCTCTTTGCCGTATGGCAGTCTGATGCGGGCGTCGTCGATGTCTCTGAGTGAGGCGTAATAACGCTGCGGCACATCGGCGCGCAGGGTCAGTTTCTTGTTTGACGAAATGGTCGCTATCGGGTCGCCGGCGTTGACAAACTGGCCGCTGCTGACATTGAGTGCCGTGATGATGCCGGCGCAGGGTGCTGTGGCGCGTCCCGAGGCGGCCGCGCTGCTGTAGTTGGCCCGCGCTTCGTCGTAGGCGCGCACGGCGGCATTATAGTCGCTTGCCGTGACGAGACGGTCTTCATAGAGAGGTTTGAGGCGGTCGAGTTCGCGGCGTGCTGCGTCGAGAGCCGCTTTGGCGGCGAGATTGGCGTTGCCGCCGGCGACTTTGTCGGTGCTGACGGTCGCTATGGCGCTGCCGGCGCTTACGCTGCAACCCTGGGTGATGCCGGGCGCGAAGCTCACGGTGCCTGAGACAGGCGCCGTGACCACACCCGAACCGCTCGGAGCGTCGGTGATAACGCCCGAGACTTTGATGACCTCGCTGAATGGTTCGGCCTTGACAATGGCTGTTCTGACGCCCATAAGTTCGGCGGTTTCGGGTTCGAGGACAATCACCCCTTTGTGATTTTCTTCTTTTTCCTCGCCGTCATGGTCATGTTTATGGTCGGCGTCGTGTTGTTCGTGCTTATGCGCTTCGTTGTGGTCGTGATGATGATGCGAAAGCTCGTCGTTGGCGTTTGGATTGCATCCGGCGACATATATGGCAATTGTTCCCGCGCACAGGAACTGGATAAATGATTTCATAAGTAATTGTTAAGGTGTGAATTGTTAAAAATGTGATTTGAGCTGATCGGACGATAGACTCAAATCACGGGAGGCGCGCGCAAGCCGACAGAGCGTGAACGGGCTGCTGATAGCAACGGCGTCAGACACCGGTGACATATGGGCGAACCTGCATCGTCTTGCGGAATAACGGCAGTAAGACATGGCAGTATCGCCATTGGCAGCGTTGTCAGTCCATCGTCAAAACGGCTGTCGTCGTCATGAAGAATCTGAAAATCGTCGAGAGCGAGACCACAGCAGTCGTTGCCGCCATTGTGGTTGCAGCAGTCGTTGCCGTCGTGGTCGTGTGCGTGAGCCTTGGCGTGGGCAATCGCGTCGTCCAGAGTCAGACAGAAGCAGGCACGGTTGTCGTGAGTGTGATGATGAAAGCGGGCAAAACCTCCGGCCATGAGCATCATAGCCAGCACGAGTGTCATAAATATTCTACCTGCCTTTTTTGCTTTCATATTTCACAAAGATATAAAACAAAAGGCTTGTAGCCAAATTTTTTGTCTGAAATTGAAAAATTCATTAGCTTTGCATAAAAGATAAAACTATGTCGATTATAGATTATAAAGGAGTCGAGATTCTGCGCAAAGAGCTTGTAGTGCTCAAGAACGTCACTTTCAGTGTCGAAAGCGGCGAATTTGTCTATCTTATCGGTAAAGTCGGCAGCGGCAAAAGCTCGCTGTTGAAGTCACTTTATGCCGAGGTACCGGTCGAGACAGGCGAGGCGAGAATATTCGATTATGATCTTACTGACATCAGAAAAAAGCAGATTCCTTATCTGAGGCGTAAAATCGGTATTGTTTTTCAGGACTTCCAGTTGCTCACCGACCGCAACGTCTACGCCAATCTTGAGTTTGTGCTCGACGCTACCGGCTGGAAAGACAAACTGGCTCGGGAAGACCGCATCGAGGAAGTCCTCAAGGAAGTCGGCATGACAAACAAGTCATACAAGATGCCCCATCAGCTGTCGGGCGGCGAGCAGCAGCGCATCGTCATCGCCCGGGCTTTGCTCAACCGTCCCGAGCTTATTATCGCCGACGAGCCTACCGGCAATCTCGACCCCGAAACGGGCAGCCAGATTGTCAGCAATCTCTATGAGATATCGAAGACCGGCGTGACCGTCATCATCGCCACTCATAACATGACGATGCTTGATTCATATCCCGGACGTGTGTTGCGCTGTGAGGGTAAACATATAATCGAGGACTCCGATGGCCGCTGACACAGACAGGCGCATAACGGCCGACGAACTCAACAACGAATGTCTGCGGCGACGCTATGCCGTGATGCTGTCGCGTCCTGAAGTGTTCCCGACGGCGGCAAACTGGGATTTCATCATTACAAACCGTCTTCGCGGCCTCACTGCCGGCTTATACCGTAAATATCTTGTGTCGTGGATGCTTGATCCGTCGGACCGCAGTGACTGTCATCGGCTCGCTATAGGGCGTATGTCCGAGTATGTTGATGTCATCGACCGCGAGGAGGCTCTTGATGTCATTTACGGCGATGTCGATTCGTCGCCCGAGGCATTTGTGGCGCTGGTAAGGCGCTGCCGTCTCTTTGACGCCGACCGTCTCAACGAACTTCTTGACGAGGGTTACACCTCTCTTGTGACCGATTTGCTTGATGCCGAGCGTCCTGACTACGGCACTGATGACCTTGCTGCAATGCGTCGTCTGTCGCTGCGGTTGTCAGAATTGCCTCAGCTCGGGTCGATAGAAACCCATAAAGGGCTGCTGTCAGGCGGAAGACGTTATATATGTCCTGACGGGCATGTCAATCAGGCCGATACTGTGTTCTGCGCTCATGAAGGCTGCGGTCTTGATATATGTGGACTGACAGCCCGCCAGCGTGATGCTGTCGACAGATTTGTCTCGAGGGTTGATGTCCTTGCCGATATGCTTGATGACGCTTCATGCTATTGATATTATGTCGGTCAGATTTTCTGTTGTCTTGGCTGTGCTGTTTTTGTCCGTGTCGGGTCGCGCTGACGTCTATGACAATCTCGACGATGCGATCGAGAGTGAGATTGACCGGTCGGCCATAGGTGGGACAGATGTCGGCGCTATAGACACATCGCTGCCTATCACAGGCGAGAGCCTTGTCGGAGCCGACGAGATGTATGTCTTTGTTGCGCGTCAGAATCCCGGCTTTGACCGCGAGATAGCGCGACAGTATCATGACGTCGGACGTATCTATGGTATACGCGGCGATGTGGCTATATGTCAGGCGATAATCGAGACCGGATGGTTTAGGTTCGGCGGCGGCACGGCCGTTGCGGCCGGTCAGCATAACTATTGCGGCCTCGGCGTCACGGCCCGAGGGCTTAAAGGCGCCGTGTTCGGCTCAGTGCGTGATGGTGTGGCGGCTCATATACAGCATCTGTTTGCCTATGCGACAGACGCGCCTCTGCCCGCTGGCGAGGCTCTTGTTGATCCGCGATTCAATTATGTCAGGCGTGCTTCAGCCCGGTTGTGGCGCGACCTTGATATGAAGTGGGCCATGAACCGTCGCTATGCCGAAAGCATAATCGCCCTGTATCGTCGGCTTCTCGAAAGCGCCGGTAAAAAATAACGGCTGCCCGGTGATGCCGGACAGCCGTCGTTTTGGCTTATTGTGGATTTTTTGCGTTCTCTGTGGTCTGACGCTTAAGCGTTTTTCACTTTCTCGACAACGGCCTTGAATGCGGCGGGGTTGTTGAGGGCGAGATCGGCGAGGACTTTGCGGTTGATTTCGATACCGCTCTTGTGAATCAAGCCCATGAGCTTGCTGTAAGAGAGGTCCTCGAGACGGGCTGCGGCGTTGATGCGCTGAATCCAGAGTGCGCGGAAGTTGCGTTTTTTGTCCTTACGGTCACGATAGGCATAGGTGAGACCTTTTTCCCATGTGTTCTTTGCTACGGTCCAGACGTTGCGGCGGCAGCCATAATAACCGCGGGTGAGTTTTAAAATTTTCTTTCTGCGTGCACGTGATGCTACGTGGTTGACTGATCTTGGCATTTTCTTTAATGATTTTGAATGTTAGCGGCAGATGATAGCGCTTTTTGAGCTAAACATTCGGTTAATAAAAAGA
>USIN01000100.1 GCA_900554715.1 uncultured Bacteroidales bacterium | reverse complement strand
CGCTCCATGCGGCGGCGAGCAGCCGACACGAGGACAAATTTGATAGCTCGGCCTCGAGGAGGAGAGCGAGGCCACACATTAATAGCTTTGGTCACAGAATATTAGCTGCGAGGACTGAAGCCGCCGCTTCATACGACGGCGAGCAGCCGACACGAGGACAAATCTGACAGCTCGGCGACGAGCTCGTCGCCGGCACTTTAACAGCTCAGACTGATGGACGTTTGTTGTAAGGCCTCACGGAAGCTCGGTTTTATTCGAGTTTGAGGAAGGCGTAATATTCCACACCGTTGTGTCTGAATGGCCTCACGGTGTAGTCGCGGCCGTTGATTCCGGTGCAGACCCAGCCGCGTGCTCCGGTCCAGTATCTAAACGGCTCGGCCGACGCCGGGAGAGCGGCTGAAAGCATGATTTCGTCACTGACCCTCATGAAACCGCCGGGCGCGCGGGCCAACAGACTGTATAAATCGACATCACGATATGATTCAGGCAACACGATAATGTTCTCTCGCCCATAAAAAGCAGCCACGACCGTCGAAGTATAGATATCGCCGTTATTGACATCATGAACCCTGTCAAGCAATATCTTATCGTCAGTGAAGGGCCCGGGCACGTCATAAAAGACGACTTCGTCATCGGCGCCAGCATAGATGGCCCGAATCTCGCCCGTCACTTCAGAATATCGTTTCTGAGCCGCAGCGACATAGAACGAATGAGCCAAGACAAGCGCAGCAACAGCGATGGCTATGCCCACAACCGAACGGCTGCAAGCGCCTCGATGACAGAGCACAGCCATCCGCGCGAGGGCACAGAGCGAAAATAATTCGGCAAACCAGCCGCTGTTGCCCGCAAGCCGGCTTGCAAAAACAAAAACCGATGCGGTCAACGCAACCATGCAACAAAAGGCAAACGTCCTGTCGGCAAAAAGGCGGCGCAACCGCGCCCTACCCCGACGTGACACAGCGATGAGAAGCACGACAGCGAGCAGCACAAGTAACAGCGGCAACGTCGAGAGCACGAGGGAGGATAAGGTGCCGTCGTAGAATTGCCTAAGACCTGCCTGCACCTTGAAAAAACGCATCCAGATGCCGGGCGAAAATACCGCTATGGCCGCGCCGACGGCAAATGACACGGAAAGAAGACGGTCGTTAGGCGAGAGATTTCCATAGATATTTTTCAGACTGACAGTTCTGTAAGCAAGGCACAGGCAGCCGACGGCGCCGGCGATGACTGCAATCGAGGCAGATTCGTGCATCATGCCGGTCACAAAAGCAAACAACGCACACAGACACCGGTGACGGCAGACAAATGACGGGAAGCGCCTCAGCACGATTAGTCCGAGAATAAAAGCCGACGTGGCGACATAGTTCATTGCGACGCAAAACTGAAACCCCTCGTTCCACCAGGGAAACGCAAGCGCTAAAACGGTCATGACCGCAAGGCTGACGGTCGGTTTCCCGTGGTCGAGCGCACCTGTAAACCGACATGCAAGCATCAGCATAGCGAAGAAAAGAAAGCCGCAGAGCGCCGCGTTCAACCATTTCGGCAGCAGGCTCACCATAGGTATCGTAAAAATGATATTGGCGGCACGTCCGTTATTCAGCACCCAGTGCTTCGCCGCCAGCAGCGGCAGCTCCCATAGCGAGTTCCTGCCATGACCGACGCCGTCGCAGTCGGTCAGTTCAAGCATATAGACCATGTCGTCACCGTCATATTGGTGCCAATAATAGCTTAGAGTCCATGCGACTGCTAACGCTAAAGCAAAAGATATGGCAACAACATCAGAGGGCAATAGCTTATGACGCCGCACTTTCATCCGTTTTTCTTTATTAACTGAGCGGGAACGTTGTGATTGCCGGCATTGGTGAGCACTTTGACTATGGTCTTAGCCACAATACGGCAATCGAGGCTGAAGCTGATGTTGTCGACATAATATATGTTCATCTCAATGCGCTGCGGCCAGGGCACTTGCTTGCGCCCGTTAACCTGGGCCAGCCCGGTAATGCCGGGCCGCACCTCGAACATACGGGTCTGCCGTCTGTCATAAGACTCGGGATAATATGTCAGCGGCGGACGAGGGCCGACAAGAGACATGTCACCTTTGATGACATTGAAAAGCTGGGGAAGTTCGTCAAGGCTCGACGCCCGCAGAAAACGCCCGACGCGGGTGATGCGGTCGTCGCCGGGAAGACAGACATTCCCCGTACCCAACTGCTCGGCTCCTACGATCATTGACCGGAATTTATACATCGTGAAACATTTCTGCCCTTTGCCGAGGCGTTTCTGCCTGAAAAGCACGGGACCGCGGCTGTCAAACCTGACAGCAACCGCTATCACAACCATTAGCGGACTGAGCAAAATCAGCAATGTGACAGCCATGATAACATCGAGGACACGTTTGGTCAGATTGTAATTTTTGTGCATAGAGGCTAAAAGCCGTTTTCATCTTCAGTAACACCACAAAATTACAAAACTTTTCAATCTCTGCAAACACGACAGATATAAAAACAACGACGCGCCGTCGTTATTGACAGCGCGTCGCCATATAGCCGAAATGATATTCTCACTTGGGAAGAACCGAAATCGCGAAACCACCGCCAGCGGCCTCGGGAATCTTAAGCCGGGTCTTGCTCGTCACCGTCTTGGTCTCGATGACATAGCTCTGGGGATTGTCGCGGTAATGAGCATCTTTGCCGTCACGATAGATCGTGGCTGTAAACTTGCCGTCTTTGGGCAGGAAGCCGAAGTCGACGACAGCCTCACGGGGCTCGGCGCCGTTAGTGCCACCGACAAACCAGCGGTCGGCACCGCGTGTCTTGCGGGCTACAGTCAGATATTCCATCGGCTCGGCCTCGAGATAGTAGCTCTGATCCCAGTCGAGGTCGACATCCTTTATAAACTGGAAGGCATCAGGGAAGCGCTCGTAATTTTCGGGAAGATCGGCCGCCATCTGCAGCGGGCTCGACATAGTCACATAGAGCGACAGCTGGTTGGCCAGCGTCGTGTTGCACCACGATTTGTTTTTGGGATTGATCTTTGAAATATCCATCTCGAAGATGCCCGGCGTATAGTCCATGGGGCCGCCGATGAGACGCGTAAACGGCAGAATGGTCGTATGCGACGGCTTGCTGCCTCCGAAGGCCTGATACTCTGTGCCGCGGGCCGACTCGTTGCCTATGAGGTTGGGCCATGTGCGGCAGAGACCTGTCGGACGCACAGCCTCATGGGCGTTGACCATAATCTTATAGTCGGCTGCTTTTTTGACAGCATAGAGATAGTGGTTGTTGGTCCACTGGCTGTAGTGATTGCTGCCGGCGGGAATGATATTGCCAACATAGCCGCTCTTCACGGCATCGTAGCCATTGTCTTTCATAAACCTGTATGCCTCGTCGAGACGGCGCTCATAGTTTCTGACCGAGCTTGAAGTCTCGTGGTGCATGATGAGCTTGACGCCTTTTGATTTAGCATAGTCGCGCAGCCCCGCGAGATCGAAGTCGGGATATGGAGTCACGAAATCGAAGACCTCGTCTTTCATGTTGCCCGACCAGTCTTCCCAGCCGATGTTCCAGCCTTCGACGAGCACAGCGTCAAAACCGTGTTTCGCAGCGAAATCGATATAGCGCCTGACATTCTCGGTCGTGGCGCCGTGGCGTCCGTGTGGTCTGAGTTTCGCGTAGTCGACGCGGTCGAGGTGTATGTTGGGCTGGTCTTTGGTATAGCTCCATTTACTCTTGCCGGTGATCATTTCCCACCATACGCCGACATACTTGCAGGGTTTGATCCACGAAGTGTCCTCGATGGCACAGGGTTCGTTGAGATTGAGGGTTATGCGCGAGGCGAGTATGTCGCGGGCGTCATCGCTGACTATGACTGTGCGCCAGGGCGTGACACAATCGGTCTGCATGTGGGCCTTGTTGCCGACAGCGTCGGGCGTGAGGAGGGCCTTGAAAGTCATCGTGCTGTCGTCGAGCTCGAGATGCATGCAGGGGAAATCGACAAGCGCAGCCTCGTGAATGTTGATATAGAGGCCGTCGTCGGTCTTCAGCTGCAGCGAGGTCTGTACGCCGGTGGGCGAGGCGAGTTCCTGCCACTTGTTGTGATGAGTCCACGCTTCCTGCATCAGGCCGCGTATCTCAGAGAGACGGCTGCGGGTATAGTCATACTCCTGAGTGTCGTAATCGGCGGGAATCCAATAGACGGTGTGGTCGCCGGTCATTGCAAACTCGGTGAGCTCGTCGGTGATGTCGAAGTAGCTGAGTTTCTTCTGCATCGGGAACTCATAACGGAAGCCGAGACCGTCGTCGAAGAGACGGAAATCAATCGACATCAACCGCTTGGTCGATTTCTGCTTAAGATTGACCTTCATCTCGTTATAGTGCGAGCGTATCTGAGACTCCTCGCCCCAGACGGTCTGCCAGGTTTCGTCGACCGACGCTGTGTCGACCGACACAATCTCAAAATCTTTGTCGAGATCGCCGCCTTTGAGCAGTTTGAAACCGAGTTTACTCGGCTTTATCACTTCACGGCCTTCATAGCCGAGACTGTATTCGGGCTGACCCTCTGAGGTCAGTCCGAATTCCAGTGTGACAGAGCCGTCGGGAGACTTAAGAGTCTCGGCCGACACAGGTAGCGACAGCAGTGAAATGACTGCGATTGTTGTCGTTAATTTATTCATAATCTATTATATTGGTTTATCTGACGATAAGCTTGGCAGTCTTGACGGCAGAGCCTGCGACAGCTCTGACGACGTAGACGCCGGGAGTAGCCGGAGCGGCGACAGTATTGCCTGCGCCCTCGGCGATGAGACGGCCGTTGAGGTCATAGACCGCCAAAGCCGAAGTCTCTTCACCGGCGACAATCATGCCGTTGACAACCTTGACCGTGAGGCGGCTCTCATAGCCGTCACCTATGGTTATATCAGCGATGCCGTCGATGGGCGCGCTGTTGTAGACACCATTGACAGACACTATGTCGAAAGCATAGATACCGCTCTTGACAGCATTTGCCGGCGTCACGAGCAGACTCTTGAATGTCAGAGGATAGATGCCGATATCATTCACGTCAAACTGTGAGGCCGGATCAAGCACGAGTTTGTTGACCTCTCCGTCGACAAGATTTTCAAATCTGAAAGCCCTCGACGATGTAGCGTTGGCAGCCTGGACATTGAACTCTATGTAGAGGCCTTCCATGTCGCCTTCGGGTAGGACATTGAACTCGATTGCGTCGGGAAGACTCCAAATCTGTTCGCTTCTTGTAGCCTTGACATTGGAGTTTGCTGCAGTGACTTCGAAATAGAGACGGTAGCCGCCGTTGTCGAGGCGTGTCATCTTGCGGCCCTTCGAGCCTTTGCCTGAAACGCTCCAATTCTTTTCGGCTGCAAAAACAGGCATATAGCGCTGCGTCGGCTCCTCGACAGTAACTGTCACGGGCAGCTCGTATTCGTTGAGTCGGCCGGTAACAGTCGCAGTGCCGTCAGCGACAGCCTTGAGCGCTCCGGTTTCGTCGACTTCGACGACGGCATTGTCTGAGCTGCTCCAGTCGAATATGTTAGAAGCAAGGGGCTTGTACTCGTTGTTGACAAGCGACTGAACACCGACAGTGCAGCTCTTCTGATTGCCGATAAGCACTTTCTTGTATTTAAGCTCGGGCTGCGAGCCGGCTTCGACTGTTACAGGAATAGAGACTTTCTTGTCGCCCAAGACAGCCGATAGCGCGAACGAACCGGCCTTGACGACTGTTATCGTACCGTTGTCTATGCGGCAGTACTCCTCGTCGGCTTCAAGAACTGCATCCCTGAAGTTGATGTCGACAAGGCGGCCATATTTGTTATAACCGTAGATTACAGGAGTATATGAGGCGTAGAGAGGCAGATTGGCGTGGGTGTCAAGGAATCTGACACTCTCGACCTCGGGAGAAGCCGGAGCATTGACAGCCACGAAAAGTCCGTTTGACACACGGCGTGCATAGAGGTCGGCGGGTTTGTTGACAACGCCGTGAGCCTGCTCGTAAAGGGTCACAGAGCCGCCGCCGTCCATATTGAGGGCCTCATAGCATCCGCGGTTGATCATAAAGTCGCCGATTTCGTTCATCGACAGGCCCGAAGAATACTGATACGAGCTGACGCGCTCACCGTCAACGGTCGCCATGATGATCTTGGTATTGTCTTCAGAGTAACCGATCAGGGCGCGCATATATGTGCTGTTGTCGTTGCCGAAGTCGACACGTTTGCCGCGGTCGACGATGCGGGCGTTGCCGCCGATGGCCTCGCGGATGTCAGGCTGTATGTTGCCGTGGTGGGGAAGCGTGACGTTGAAAGTATAGTATATGACATCGCCTTTTTTAAGGCTGTAGATGAAGTCGTTGTTGTAATACTGGCCGCAAGAGATGACGATGCCTTCCTCGGGCACGGCCATGTTGCCGCCGGTATACCAGTCGCTGTCGACGACAAACTTCATGGGCTTGTTTGTGCGCCATTCTTCGCCTTCGGCAAGCATGAGTCTGATTTCACGGCCGCCGGGGAGCGTGTTGGTGTAGTCGCCGATATTGCGGTTGTATATGATCATGCGGTCTGAAGGCTGCAGGGGCTGCATGTCGGCCGCCCAGTCGCGGGGATAGTTACACTCGGTGGCGTTGGTCGACTGAGAGCCGTCTTCGCTGGCGATCACGTGGCTGCGCGAGGGCCAGTCGACCCAGCTGCCGTCGGGACCCGTCATGAAGACACCGTGGTTCCAGAGATTGGGTGTGGCGCAACGGCC
>USIN01000099.1 GCA_900554715.1 uncultured Bacteroidales bacterium | reverse complement strand
TGTTTATCCATGATGCGATGGAAGTTCTCTATAATAAGAAGAGGTTGATGATGTTTACGTATTTCATCACAGACTTTTTTGAATCTGTCTTCTATTTCTCCTTTATAGGAAACACCTTGAGACAATACAATCAAATCAAGCTCAACAGGATATAAATTTTTTAATGACGATGGAACAGTCCCGTCTTTTATTCGCCTGACAAGCGCATTAACCAGACTTGTCTTGCCGACTCCGGTCTCCCCTGTAATAATCAGATTGGCCCTATCCTTCCTTGAGAGAGTCTCAATCATATTCCGCACCTTGTCATCAAGACCGATTATATCATAGACAATATCTTCCGAGAGTAATGAGACATAATAACCGTTGGAATTGTCTCCGGCAGAAGTTGCCTTATATCCATCAGTTTCTGAAAACGGTATCTGGGCAGATTCAGAATTCCCCGCCAAGTTACTCAATATATTATTACGCGACAATGGTAATGTTTTGAGTTGATCGGCAGAGAAACCGACACCCGGAGATACAACTGCTGCAAGCAGTGTTTTAGCGTCAATTCCTTTTTCCCCAAGACTTTTGCTAATCTGTAATGCTTCCCTGACAATACTCTTTGATTCTTCTGCCAAGGATATATCACGCATAGGATATGCAGATTTCGCTGTCTGGCTCATTCTCATGTCGGCCCAGTCGAGCAGATAATAGTAATCAGAATCCAGTGTATTCTCTATATAATCAACCAGATTCATATTTTTATGCAGAAGAGCTCGCAAAATATGAGCGGGTTCAACTCTCGGAGAACCATTATCAACAGTATATGACTTGACTATATGCAAAAAATCATTTGGGAGCAAAGAAAGCTGTTCTATATATTTATCCATGGTATGGTAAGATTATTTTTTATTGGATTCTTCAACGAATGGGTTCAACGTTTATCGTTTCGATTTTCAGACTTGCATTGCCTAAAAAATCAAGACTTACCGTTAATTCACTGTGTTTGTCATCTATCTTCTGAATCTCACCGGTTAATCCGAGTAACTTTCCTCTGATTACTCGGACAAAATCTCCTTTCTTATAGGGAGCAGAAGAAAATGAAACCGGAGTATCCGAATTACCCAGCATAAACTGAAGTTTATTGATTTGCTCGTCCGGTATAGATGCAAGTGGCTTATGTCCTGTCTGTGTAGTATCTCCGGCATTATTAGTCATAAATCGATAGACAAATGGAAGATTGACAATTTCTTTTCTGACACTCTCCGTACATCGCACAAAAACGACCGAAGGTATCACAACTCTCTCGATAATTGCTTTCTTACCATTTTTCCAAATGCGTAACTCTTCCTGTACCGGAACATAGCAATAATATCCCAGTCTTGTCAACTTTTCTTTTGAAGATTTTTCAGTATTTTGCTTCACCAAAGCCACAAACCAGTGATTTTGGCCCATGCCTACGGCGCCGCCAACGCCGAATGGCTCTGTCGTAACGCAATTTAACTCATTATCGGCACTCATAAAACTGAATCCTTTATTTGAGCACTATCTCTTGGCGAGAGATTTGGATTACTATTAATTCATTATGCATCAGATAAAAAAGAGACGAAAATTACGTTTTAATAAAACAAAAGCTCAAAGATTTGCTATAATATAGAGCCATTTTGAAAAAAGCCAAATGAAAGTCTCTGTATTTCAGAATTTATTTATATCTTTGCGATGATGTGTATATCTCTCGCCAAGAGATTTGGATTAGCGCTTTACTTTTAAATCTCAAAATCGTCTGAATTTCAGATGATAAGATTTTTATATATTATTACAAGAGGCTATCTGAGTGATTCCAGTATTAAATTATTAGCTTTGTCAATGACTGAAGTGTCGAGACTGGCAAGGTATATTTGAGTTGTAGCCTCACTGTCATGCCCCATACCCTCGCTGATTACTGACAATGGTATTCCTTTAGCTTTGGCCGCAGAGGCCCAACTATGCCGGGCTACGTAAAGCGTGAGCGGAATAGTTACTCCTACCATCTCTGCTATTTTTTTGATATTATGGTTTATATTATAACCGACATTTCGGTATGTACATCTCTCGTTAGAACCCGTATTACGTATTATCGGTAGCAGATAACAGCTCTCATTTTCAGGATATTTGTCAAGAACCATCTGCATTTCGCTCGTCCATTCAATGATGAGTTGTTGTCCGGTCTTACGACGCCGATAAACAATATATCCATCTTTGAGATCTGATTTTTTTAGAAAAGCCATATCTACGAAACTCATCCCACGCAAATAAAAACTCAACAGAAACATATCGCGTGCAAAATCAAGGGTTGGAGTCCGGGATAAATCTAATATTTTGATTTTTTTGATAACGCAGAGGGGCAAAGCGCGCTTTACCGTTTTATCTACACCTGTATACACCCGCTTAAAAGGATTTCGATTTTCGATAATATCATTCTCTACGGCCCGGTTATAAACCGCCCTCAGAATGCGAATATAAAAAGATATGGTATTAGGCGCTGCTCCACGCTTCTTATGCCATGCCTCATAGTCTTCCATTATCTCCGAAGTTATACAATCAAGCATAATATCTTCATTATGGCGAAATTTCTTAAAGCTGTTGAGTGTGGATTTGTAAGTCTCATATGTTCTGATTTTACCGTTTCGCTTTAGTTTTGCTATGATACTCTCCATGAAGTTGAACATCGTGTATTCACGGACGTAACGATTAAATTCATCGACTATATCATCAGCCGTGTAACTAAAATTACGGACTGCCAATTTACGGTCAAGCTTTGTCAACCATTCTATATCACGGCGAATATTTTCACGCATTGAACTGATATGCAATCTACGTTCACTTTTGTGTGAAGCCACCACAATTGAACGACTTTGATCCCATTCAGATGGATAAACTCTGTAATCGGTTACAAGTTGTCGCACTTTTCTATCATGGATGATTTGATAATAGATTACCCCTTCGTTACCAGCCACAGTCGAAGGTCTGAACTTTACTTTTATTGAAGTCATTTTCATTAATAATAAATTAATTTACATTATTTCGTAAACACACGAATTATAGCTGCATGGGATTGAGCATTTATTAGGATTGTATTAATATCGGCAATATGGATACAAAAAAAGTGCGTTCCCTGAGACTGGAAACGCACTTTATATAATGATATAATGGCTCTGACCCTCAAGAGGCCTTAAATCTCTTTGAAGTGGGAGCGGTCGGCGCCGCAGATGGGGCAGACGTAGTCGTCGGGAAGCTCGCCCTCGACTTCGGCTACATAGAGGCAGATGTCGCATTCGTAGCGGCGTTTGGGCTTGGCTTCTTCCCTAACAGTCTCGGGTGCGACATAGGTCGGTGCGTTCTTGGGGGCTTTGCCTTTGATGACGTTATGATAGTATGAGTAGGTCATCGGTGTTCCCTCGCCCGGGATGGTGTCAACCAGACGTGCGATGACGAGGACATGTGTCTCACAGTCTACAAACTGCTCGGCCTCGAGTATCAGTCGTCCGGCAAAGTCTCCCTTGACGAGTGGCGCGCCTTCGACAACGTCATAACCGAAACCGGCATATTTGTCTGTGTCGCGGCTGCTGTAAAAACCGAATTTGCCAATCAGCGCCGGATCACTGTCTTCCGACAGTATCGACAGCGAGAAACGACGCGTTTTTTTAATGACGTCGAGTGTGAAGTTGTTTTTGTTGAGCGAAACCGTCAGGAGCGGATTACTCGATGTTACCTGGAAACATGTGTTGATGACGCAGCCCGCCGGACGCGCTTCGTCCATTGCCCCGACAATATACATGCCGTAGGTCAGTTTGAAAAGAACCGTTAAATCCATATTTATTACTTTTAAAAAGATTAGTCTATAAAAATTATACGCGTGATAATAGTGTATTGTTCAGATAGCGCAATTATATATTTATTCGCCACATAAGCTTGGTATACGCCTAAATAACCGGCTGAAAGGTATCGGGGACATGGGTCGAGAGGATGCGCCATGACTGGGGGTAGAGGTTGTTTGAGCGATTGCCGAGGTTTTTGACGAAACCGAGGGGACGTCCGCCGAAAGTGAGCAGCACGAAACCTCGCGGAGCGTCAACAACGACAGCTTCGCGACGCAGATATGCCATGGCCGTTGGATAATCGACTTCAACCGCGGGGAATGCGTCGGCACGCAATGCTGTCGACAGGGCAAGCGACTGTGACGGTATGAGGTCTTTGCCTTTGACCGTGGCGACGGTCAGTCCGACCGACACGACGTCGAGGGCCTTGACTATCGGTGCGGCCTGCGTAGCCAAGGCAGCCGGCAGGGCAGTTATCATGTCAGATGTGACAGTGATTTTGTATTCGCCGTCGAGTAATGCTGCTGCGGCTTTCTCGACAGTGTTGTCTTTGTTTTTGCCGGAGTTTTTTGATGGGCGCGCGGTGGCTACGGTATCGGACGCTGCCTCGCCGTTTTTGCGGATTACAGCCATGAAGAGACCTTCGCCGCGCGTGCGGCCGGGGATGAAGCGGTAGCAGTGGTGCGGGGTGTCGATGCCACGGGCGATACAGTCAAAGCTGTCAAGAGGGGTTACGACTGTTTCGCCGCCGAGTTCGCGGCAGATATAATCGACCATCTCCTCGTTTTCGAGGCGGTTGAAGGTGCATGTGCTGTAAATCAGAAATCCGCCGGGTCTGAGTGCAGGCCAGAGGTTGTCGACAATCTCGCGCTGGCGGGCGGCACATTCGCGCACAAGTGCGGGATTCCACTGTGCGACAGCTTCGGCGTCCTTGCGCATCATGCCCTCGCCCGAACATGGCACGTCGGCGGCGATAATGTCGAAGGTCGAGCGCAGTTTTCTGAAACGCGCAGTGTCGCCGCGCGAGACAACCACGCCGGGGTCGCCCCATTTGGCGATGTTCTCGGCAAGGATGGCGGCGCGCTTGAAGTCATATTCGTTGGCGACGACAAGCGATCCTTCTGGCAAGCTGTCGATGGCGGCGGTTGTTTTGCCGCCGGGTGCGGCGCATGCATCGAGATAGGCGACCGGACCGCGCCCCTCCGTCAGTGCCTCGACAACGGTCGAGACTGCCATCGACGAAGCATCCTGAACGTAATAGAGTCCCTGATGAAACGCGGGGTCGAAGGTGAACGGACGGCGTGCATCGAGGTAAAATCCCGACGGGCACCAGGCGACACGGTCGGCTCCGTCAGGCACCGCGGCACCTTTACGCCGGTTGACACGCACCGACACCTCGGGGGCGGTCGACGCCAGCGCCTCGCAGAGGCCCGTCAGACACGGAGCGCCGTACGACTCTATCTGATCGATAAATTGCTGCGGTAGGTTCATTTCTGTCTTGGAGATAGCAGTTTTATGACTTCATTGCGGAGATATGGCAGTCCGACGCGGAAAGGCACCGGCAGGTCGGGATGAAAGACCCCGAGATATGCCTCCGCGACATCGATGCCGTAGTGTTCGGCGAGGATGAAGCGGTAGATGCTGATCTGCAGGGCATAGTGGACATAGACCGTGTCGGGCAGATTCTCGAGCGGAGCGAGGCCGGTGCGTTTATAGCTGTTCATGCAGATGTTGCCCGTGGCGTCGACGACCTTGTTTGAACGCTTCCAGTCATAGATTGTGAATTTCGAGCCGTCATACTCGAGAAAATCGAGTGTGCCTGCGACGGCATAGCGGCGGCTGAAGATGCGCCATTCAGTGCGGTAAGGTTTCAGATGATAATGACGCGCAAAGGTTGCGAAACGGGCGAAGGTAGGATCGCCGGCGACTTCGTTGCCGAGTGTCTCGCCGAGGTAGTGGCGCTCGATGCGGTCGTGCATCAGGGTGCCGAGCTCACGCGCCTCGCGTCCGCGCCGCTCCCAGAGGTCGAGCAGACGCTGTTTTTCCTCCTCACGACCGAACGATTTTTTAGTAGCCCAGTATTCGGCGTCGAACTTACAGAAGCTGTTTTCGACCAGAGTAGTCACTGACTCAAGCTCCTCCACGCCGTCGAGAATATATTTATGTGTCTCGGGGTAGAAGGCGAGTCGGCAGTCGCGTTCGTGACGGTTGAGGTCGTTGCAGGTCATCGCGCGTTACTGTTTGGGAGCCGTTTCGACCCAGCGGTACATCTTGTCGCTGGGTCTTATCTTGGCGGGCACGGCTATAGAGAAGCTGTCGCCCTTGACGGCCTTGTCGACAGACTTGCGGGCGACATAAATTTCTTTGACGGTGATGATCAGCGCGCCCGTTGTAGGCCCGGTGATGACCACCTCGTCGCCGGTCTTGAGCTCGCCGGCCTCCATATAGAACTCGGCGACGCCGAGCTTCGAGAAATATTTGACGCCCTTGGCGATATAATGCTTGACGCGCGTTGCCGACGAGCCGTATTTCGACGACCATTCGCCGAGGCGCTGTCCGAGGTAATAGCCGTCCCAGAAGCCGCGGTTGAAAATGAGTCGCAGACGCTCGTCCCATGCCGCGATTTTATCGTCGGTATAGGTGCCGTCGACGATGGCGTCGATGGCCTGCGAGTAACATTCGACTGCAATTTTAACATATTCGGGTCCGCGGGCGCGGCCCTCGATTTTGAAGACTGTCACCCCGGCATCGATCATCTTGTTGAGGAAGTGGATGGTCTTTAGATCTTTGGGCGACATTATATATTTGTTGTCGACATTGAGCTTGTCGCCGGTCTCGAGGTCGGTGACCTCATAACCCCGGCGACAAATCTGGGTGCAGGCGCCGCGGTTGGCGCTCGAGTTCATCTCATGGAGGCTGAGGTAGCATTTGCCCGAGACAGCCATGCAAAGCGCGCCGTGGCAGAACATCT
>USIN01000098.1 GCA_900554715.1 uncultured Bacteroidales bacterium | reverse complement strand
GCAATCCCGACGCCTACGGCAAAACCAAGGATATGACCTGGATTGTCGGCTCAACCTTCAGCGGCGACATCGACCGCTTTATCTTCTCGCCCGCGACGATGACCGCCGGCGTCGAATATCAGAGCAACAGCCTCCACGACATCATGACCGGCTATGGCCGCGACATGCGCCAGAATGTCGACATCTTCGGCACATTCGCCCAGAGTGAGTGGAAGATGCGCCACTTTACATTACTCGCCGGCGGACGCCTCGACTTCCACAACCTCGTCGACAACCCCATCTTCAGCCCGCGCATCAACGTGCTCTACCGCCCGACACCACAATGGCAGATACGCGGCACATGGTCGACAGGCTTCCGCGCGCCGCAGGCCTATGACGAAGACCTCCACGTCACCGCCGTCGGCGGCGAGGGCGTCATCATCCGTCTGGCCGACGGCCTCAAGCCCGAGCGTTCCAACAGCTTCAGCTTCTCGGTCGACCGTGACTTCAGAATCGGCGAGGTCGACACAGACATCCTTCTCGAGGGCTTCTATACCGACCTGAGCGATGTGTTCGTGCTCGACGTCATCGGCCGCGACGACAACGACAACATGGTCAAGGAACGCCGCAACGGCGACGGAGCCCGCGTCTACGGCCTAAATACCGACATCAAACTGACATATACCGACTACACCCTCGACCTCGGCTTCACAGCCCAGCGCAGCCGCTATAAAGTCCCCGAGAAATGGAGCGAAGACCCTGACGTCGCTCCGACACGCGACATGCCCCGCGCCCCTGAGCTTTACGGCTTCTTCACCCTCTCGGCCGTGCCGCGTCCGCGTCTCGAGTGTTCGCTCTCGGGCGTCTTCACCGGTCACATGCACGTGCCCCACTACGCTCCAGACCCCTCGATCATACCGTCTGATTACCCCTATCATTATATAAGCAAGGACGTCATGGAACAAAGCCCGGCCTTCTTCGACCTCAACGCCAAGGTCAGTTACACCTTCCCCCTCCACGGCAAACTGCGCATGGAGCTGAGCGCCGGCGTCAAGAACATCCTCGGCCAGTTCCAGAAAGACCTCGACAAGGGTGAGTTCCGCGACTCGGGCTACTTCTACGGCCCCGCGCAGCCCCGCACATTCTTCTTCGGCATAAAATTCATGACAATCTGACCTTTAACTCATTCCGCAATCGTCATACTTACATCACGCAGCCAAATATAGCCAAAAGCATTAGATTTGGCTGCGTATTGTAATATTTTTTCATATCTTTGCATTATAAAATTTACAAAGATGTTGATTGGAAGAGAAAAGGAGATACAAGAACTGCGACAGGCCTATGAAGCTGCCGAGTCAAGATTCGTTGCTATATTCGGACGCCGAAGAATCGGAAAGACATATCTTGTAAGAGAAGTCTTTTGTGACAATTTTGCATTTACATTCTCAGGAATGGCTAAAGCCTCTACGAAAGAACAATTACAACGATTCTATTTGTCACTGAAAGATTGTGGATATAAAAATGGCTCATATCCTAATAATTGGATTGAAGCATTTTATATGTTGGAACAATATCTCAAAGCGCTGCCGGATGGGAAAAAGGTAGTATTCTTGGATGAATTGCCTTGGATGGACGCTCCTAAATCAAGTTTCATGCCTGCTTTTGAAAACTTCTGGAATGGATGGGCCTCTGCGAGAAAAGACATTCTTCTCATTGTATGTGGCTCAGCCACTTCTTGGATGGTAAAAAAATTACTCAAAAACAGAGGCGGTCTTCATAATCGCTTGAATAATCAGATTCATCTCCAGCCCTTCAATCTCCATGACTGCGAGTTATATGCAAAAAATATCGGTTTGCCGATGGAACGCGAAGAGATAATCGAAGCATATATGGTATTCGGAGGAATTCCATTCTACTGGTCATTGCTAAATAAATCGCTGAGTCTTCCCCAAAATATCGACTCTATGTTTTTTGGCAGAAATCCGAAACTTGGCAACGAGTTTAAAGAACTATATTCATCGCTATTCAAGCAACCCGAAGCCTATATTGGCATAATAACAGCCTTGGCAAAAAAGAAAATAGGCATGACCCGCGATGAAATAATAGACAAGACCCATCTCACTACTAACGGTCAATTGACTAAATACCTTGAAGACTTAGAAAATTGCGGATTCATCCGTAGATATCAGTCCATCGGATCAAAAACGAAGAACTCAATTTATCAGCTTATTGACAACTTTACTCTTTTCTATTTCAAATTCATCGAGGATAGAAAAAATACTGACGCCGGTTATTGGTCAAAAATACAGATGACTCCAATTTTTCATACCTGGAGCGGCCTTGCTTTTGAGCGTATATGCCTGTTGCATTCTGAACAGATAAAAAAAGCTCTGGGCATAAACGGCGTAATTACAAGCGAATACTCCTGGCACACATTCGCTAACAATGAACATTGCGGAGCTCAGATTGACCTTTTGATTGACCGCAGTGACAAGGTAATAAACCTTTGTGAAATCAAATATTCAAACGGGCCATATACAATCGACAAAAAATACATGGAAAACCTGCAAAGCAAAGCATCCTTATTCCGGGCAATCACAAAAACACGCAAAGGAATTGCGCTTACCGTGATTACAAATTACGGTCTTGTTAAAAACTCCTATTCAATGAACAACGTTCATTCTCAACTTACAGCAGATGACCTATTCACTGATATTTGAAATATATATTAAACATAACAGCCCCGCACATTCTTCTTCGGCATAAAATTCATGACAATCTGACCATAGGACACCGAATTGTTAAAAATTGAGGCAAAATGAAAATTTACCCCAATTTTTATTGCATATTGCAAACACAAAATATAATTTAGAGGCATAAATCTTTTAAAGCTTCAAAACGTCTTACTTTTTTCCAGATTAAATCACAAAATTTATGAGAAAGCTTTACACCATCATCGCAGCCGCTATATTATGCGGAGCAACAACTGTTGCCAATGCTCTCCCCACCCTTCCGGCGTCAAAAATGATTGACCGCTCTCAGCTCGAGGCCATCGCCGACGGCAGGCAGAAAGCACCGGCCATGAAGACCCCGCCAAAAGACCTCGGCGGCAACTTCACATCCTGGGAAACGCTCAAAAACGGCCGTTTCAACAACGACCTCGGCATGACCAAAGCATGCGACGTCACTGTCTACTGGTGTACGACCGACCCCTCTGGTATGGGCATGGGCGTCGATTCATGGTATTTCGACGGCCTGTATAACGGCGTCCGTCTGGCAGGCATGCCTTTTATCGAAAACTATCAGATCGGCTCAGGCGAGACAGGATATACATATCAGGGCAAACCTGTGATGTATGACGATATCAAATATCACTACTCGGTAGATGGCGTTGCAACCGCCTATGACGAGACTATGGGTCTCTTCACGTTCGGCATTCTCTATTATGTCGATGATCCTGACGTGGTCGACAATGTCGTAGGCTTCGGCAATGAGACAGTCCAGCTCGAAGGCGACTATAAGGACTACCGCACATCGCTCGACGTCCTCGGCGAAACCAAGGACGGCAAACAGCTGAAAGTAAAACCCGTTTTTGTCGACGCGACCAACGTCAAGGTGCAGGTTTACCCCAAGGCTTACGAGCTTGACCCGCTCGGTGACCCCGGCGAAGAGCTCAAGGCCGTCATCGATGCCCAGCAGGCAGACGCCAACATCGCTCCGGTCGCCGAAGCCAAACCCATCTACTTCGACCTCAGCGCCGCAGGCACTTATACAGTCGTCATGACCTATGATGGTGAAGACGGAGCCAAGGAATACAACATCGGCACATACAACTTCGACAGCAACTGGAGCGACTACGGCACAGCCGACTTCACCGACGACTATCTCTCGTCATACTACGATGAATTCCCCATCATCACCGTTCCCAACGTCAAGGTTCAGAAATATAACGGCAAAGACATCGTCCGCCTCATCAACCCGTGGACAACCGACGACCAGTTCACCAAAACTTATTCCAAGCTTCAGCCCGTCGACGCCGAAATCAACTCATTCTTCGTCATCAACGCCGAACGTCCCGACAAAGTGTATATCGAGATCAACCCGACCGACATCACCTATGACGACGGAGTACGCATGGTAGCCGGCAGCGCCGCCCACTACAACATCATCAACGGCCGCACTGACGAACAGATTACCGAGAAAGGCTATTGGGGCAGCATTGCATACGAAAACAATACAGCCACTGTCACCTTCCCGCGCATGACTCTGATGATGCGTCCGGCCAACACGATGGCGCCGATGTTCGCCGGCTTCAACGACGCCTTCAAGGTCGTCATCACAAAAACATCTGACAGCGTAAGCGACATCGCCGTTGACGACAACGCGCCCGTCGAATACTACAACCTCCAGGGTGTACGCGTCGAGAATCCCGCCGCCGGCATCTATATCCGCCGTCAGGGTTCTAAAGCCGAAAAAGTTATCGTCAGATAACACATACACATAGATATAGCGAAGCCCGCTTCCTGCTTGAGGAGGCGGGCTTTCTTTTTTCAAAGGGGGCGCCTTTTATTCGGCAGCGTACTCCCTGACTGTCGGCGACTCGACATCGACGCCGAACTCACGGGCTCGGGCGAGTATCGCCCGGGCAAGCCGCGGTTTGAGGTCTTCGGGACAATAACGGAAATAAGCCTCGGCGGCACGCACATGGGCAGCGTCGGGCATCGGATACTCGCGGCGCTCGGGCAGTCCGAACACCGAGTCGGGAAGTTCTTTCTTCTCTTCGTAGCTGAGTCGGTCGTTCATAATCACATTAATTATTTTTATTTCTATGATATTAGAACGCCATGCCGGGTCAATAGGTTTTCAGCGGCGGCATAAATGCGTCAGGTATATGTTCTACACTGTAGTTCTCCGGCGAGCCGATGACAACGATGACATCAAACTGCATATCGTGCTCATATTTGCGCTCTGCCATGAAAGCCTGAGCAGCGGCTATCAGACGGGCAATCTTCTTGCGGTCGATAGCATGATAGGGGTCATAGTCAGCGTCGGCACGGGTCTTGACCTCCACAAAAACAAGCCTGTCGCCTTTCATGGCGATTATATCGAGTTCATAGCGGCCCGAGTGCCAGTTATATTCAACAATGGCATATCCTCGGGCGATTAACGTCTCTTGCGCAATCTGCTCGCCCCAGCTGCCCGTGTCATTATGCCGAGCCATATCTTCCTAATTTTGATTTTTGAATTTTGAATGTCGAATTATGCAGTGTGCATTAATAATAAGCCGGGGCCCTGGAAGCGATTTCCAAGACCCCGGACCCTTATAATACTTCGTCAATGTTATCAGCAGTATTTAGAGAAATCAGCCTTGCTCATGTCGCCGAATTCGTTGAATGCGTTGTGGAAAGCGTATGCGGCGTTGAGCGAGTGAGGTGTCTGGCCGCCTTTACCCATCTTGAGGTAGTCGAGCAGCAGTTCACGATACATCGGGTGAGCGCAGTTGTTGATGATCTCGTATGCACGTTCAACGGGATCTTTGTGACGCAGGTCGGCGATACCCTGGTCTGTGACGATAATATCTACAGAGTGTTCGCTATGGTCGGCGTGAGAGACCATAGGTACGATATTACTGATCAGGCCGCCCTTAGAGACAGACGGACAGCTGAAAATAGAGATATAGGCGTTGCGGGTGAAGTCGCCCGAGCCGCCGATGCCGTTCATCATGCGTGTGCCCAGGACGTGTGTCGAGTTGACGGCGCCGAAGATGTCTGCCTCAAGAGCGGTGTTCATGGCGATGACACCGAGTCGGCGGATGACTTCGGGATTGTTTGAAAGCTCGGCCGGACGCATCAGAATCTTGTCGTGGAAATACTTGAGATCGCCGAAGAGGCTCTCTTCCGTGGCGTCCGAGAATGTCATCGAGCAGGTGCTGGCGAATGTGCATTTGCCTTTCTTCATCAGCTCGAGCACGGCGTCCTGAATGACCTCAGTATACATCATGAACGAGGGAAGCTCCTTGCTCTCGCCAAGATCATAGAGGACGGCGTTGGCGACATTGCCCACACCCGACTGAAGCGGCAGAAACTCTTTGGGAAGCTTGCCCGACATATACTCGCTCACAAGGAACTTGACGACATTAGAGCCGATCTGTTTCGACACCTCGTCGGGAGCCGTAAACGATTTGACACCGTCGTAGAATTTTGTCTTGACGATGCCGATGACCTTCGACGGATCGATTTTAAGGACAGGGCTGCCGATGCGGTCATTGGCGCGATAGATAGGTATCTCACGACGATAAGGGGGATCCAGGGGAACATAGATGTCATGCATGCCGTAGAGGGTCTCGGGAAGGATCTCGTTAAGCTCGATAAAAATCTTATCGGCCAGGCGCGCATAAGTAGGGATATTGCCCACACCGGTGCCGAGTATCACTTCCCCGTCGGGTGTGATGGCGGCTGCCTCGATGATGGCATAATCGATTTTACCATAAAAACCATAGCGGGTCTCCTGAGCCATTTCTGACAGATGTCGGTCATTATAGTGGCAGTCGTGGCTGTTGATGCGTTTGCGAAGATCGGGGACATTCTGATAAGGCGCGCGCATATTGATTGCGTTGGCGCGAGAGAGAACTCCGTCGACATGATCGCTGGTCGACGCACCGGTAAAGATATTCACTTTGAAAGGACGTCCCTCGGCATGCTCTTTGGTTGCCTTTGCGGCCAATGCCTCAGTGATGGCTTTCGGTGTACCGGGTGCGGTGAAGCCCGACAGACCGATGGTATCGCCATTCTTAATCATTTGTGCGGCTTCTTCTGCCGTGATGTAGTTAAATGCCATTAGGTTTATTCGGTTTATAGTTAAATGTGATAATTC
>USIN01000097.1 GCA_900554715.1 uncultured Bacteroidales bacterium | reverse complement strand
CAACGCCAAAGGCAATGAACGGCAGATCAATCTCGACAAGCTGACGGTCAATGCCATCGACGACCGGTCGCGCTCGGGCGTCAGCGGTTCGTTTGACGTAAGGCAGCACATCGGCCGGCGCAGTCTGTCGGCCGTGAACGATCTGAAGCTCGTCAAACGCAACGACCGCAAGGTCTTCACCCTCACGTCGCGCAATAGCTTCGACCGCGACATCGACCGCCTTGACGCTATCGGCGAAGGCGATGTCGCCCAACGTTTCTCGACAACCGGCCTGCGGAGCACTACCGAGACCCAGCTGGGACGCATCACCCGCTTCTGGCGCTATTATCTCGAGGTTGGACTCGACATCGACGCGCGACGTTTCAACACCGCCCTGACGGGCATTAAAGCCTATGACAACCACGGCATCCACAATTCGTTTCTATCTGATTTATACGTCCGCCCACGTGTCGACTTCGAGCGCGGCGGCTGGCGGCTCTCGCTGCGCGCACCGCTCAAATGGCGCCATCACAGCCTCGACGGCCGGCATGACTACTTCGAGACCTCGCCGCGGCTGAGTGTGCGCCGTCAGTTCACAGCCAAATCAGAGCTGACCTGCGCCATGTCATACCGTCTCGGCACCCCTCAGCCCGCGATGGCTCTGGAAGCACCCGTGCTCAGTGATTACCGCAACATATTCATCGCCCGCGACTTCGGCGGCTACAGCCACAGCTCCACGGTCTCAGCCGGGTATCGCTACCGCAATCCGTTGAAGGCTTTCTTCGTCAACGCCTCTGCATCTTACAGCCACTCATCGTCGTCGGTTATAAACAGCCTGCTCTTTGTCGGCGACTATGTCGTCACAACCTATGCCGACAAAGTCAACGGCACCGACCTTTGGCAACTAAGCGGCGGCGTCAGCAAAGGGCTTGGTCACAGCCGCTTTGTCGTCGGATGCGAGATGAACGCCTCGCGCACGACAGCCTCGGCGATGCGTGACAGTGAGACTGTACCCTACAGCATGACCTCGCTCTCAGCCAAACCATATTTCAAAGGCAGCATCGCCAAATGGCTGTCGATGAACTACGAAGCGACCTATGCTTACTCGCGCTTCAGAATTACAGGTGACCCGAACACAAGCCACTCGCTCGTCGAACGGCTCTCTGCAACCATCATCCCCGACGACAGACTCCAGCTGACCGCCGCAGCCGAACACTACCTCACCAGTTTCCCCGAAGGCAATACCGGCAATCTTATTCTTCTCGATCTCTCGGCTGCGTGGCAGATAAGACCGAAACTGCGCCTGTCGCTCACCGCCGACAACCTGCTCGACCGCCGCCGGTATGACTACGTCACCTACGGTACCCTGTCGCGCAGCCAACACCACTTCGACCTGCGCCGCCGCACCCTCCTCGCTACCCTCCAATGGCGCTTCTGAGCGGCTAAAAGGGGGCTGGCCTCAGCGCGAGAGCAACGCTGTATCACCATTGAAGAATACTTTCTCACAAAACATGGTACATATCTGTGATTTAGCATATTATGATAAAATTATCGGCCTGCAAGTAATCAAATTTCCTGCAGGCCGATTTAATGCCGTAATACACCTTTATAATAAGGCGGCGCGTATAGACGAGAGGCGTTTCATAAAAGAGACATCCGATTTAGCCATCTGCATATTGTAGGCACTCTGGAGATTGAGTAATAAATCAGACGGCACATCCAACGCTGCCTCAATCAATAGAGCCATCTCGGTATTGACACCTCTCTTGCCCTTGATGATTTCATTAATGAGCGAAGGACTCACACCAATAAGTTCGGCAAGTCTGGCTTGAGTAAGATTTCTAAACTCAAGCTCATCCTTGATAAGCTCACCGGGGTGTGTCGGCTCGAAGGGAGTCAAATTATTCGCTATCATGTCAGGGGCAACGCCCGGTAGTGTAATCATGTCAGTCATAGTGATTTGAGAGTTCAACAATATTACAGATAGTCAGAATCGATTCTTCAACGGTTTCCCTCATAGTAAACTCTAATCGGTACTGATTGTTGACCCTAATTGAAAAACGGCCCGATTTATCGCCTTTAAGAGCCTCGAAATTCAGAGAGTTAACACGAAACAAGTCTTCTTTGCGAGAAGCCCATTTCAAATAATCGACAGCTCTCCTATAGCGTTTGATTATATCGGCTCTGTAACGATGCTTCTTATCGCTACATTCATCCTTCGTATAAAGGTCTCTCAGATATTCTTCGCCGAATTCGACTACCATATATTTCTGTTACGATGCAAAGATATAAAAAGTTTGCAAGCTTCACAAAATTGTGAAGATTTTTTTATCAATAAAAAATCGGACTCACAACAATTTTTAGCGCCAGCGGCGGTAGGCGTAGCCGAGCATGGCGTAGGCTTCGCGGTCGAGTTCTTCGCGGAACTGGGGAGCGGCGATGGAGATGAGCAAACGGGCGCGTTCGATCATATTCTTGCCGCGGAGGTTGACGGCGCCGTATTCGGTGACGACCCAGTTGGTCTGAAAACGCGTGGTGACGACGCCGGCGCCGGGGGTGAGCACGGGTTTGATTTTGCTTTGCCCCCCGGATGTTGTCGACAGCATGGCGATGAACGACTGTCCGCCGCTGCTGCGCGACGAGCCGTAGACGAAGTCATGCTGACCGCCTACACCCGAATAGATGCGGGTGCCTATCGAATCGGCGCACACCTGACCCGAAAGATCTATCTCAAGACATGAGTTTATGGCTGCCATGTTATGATTCTGGGCGATTATAAAGGGGTCGTTGACCCATGAGATATCGCGCATCAGCAGCGCGGGATTATGGTCCATAAAGTCATATAGCTCGCGTGTGCCGAGAGCAAGCGAGGCGACCGAACGTCCGGGTTCAATCTGTTTGAGCGAGTTGTCGACGACACCGGCCTCGATGAGACCCTTCATGCCGCCGGTAAAAGCCTCTGAGTGTATGCCGAGATGTTTGTGGTCATACAGCGAGTGGAGCACGGCGTTTGGAATAGCGCCGACACCGACCTGCAGCACGGCCCCGTCGGGGATGAGTTCGGCAATGGCTTTGCCGATATAAAGCTCTTTCTCACTCGGCACAATGTCAGGGGTCTCGGCAAGGGGGTCGTCGACCTTGACGACCGCGTCAAAGCGTGACATATGTATCACCGAATCGCCGTATGTAAAGGGCATCAGCGGATTAATCTGCGCGATGATGATTTTGGCGACCTCGACAGCCGACGGCGTGAGATCTGACGACACGCCGAAAGAGACATAGCCGTCTTTGTCGGGCATTGAACAGTTGACAAAGGCCACATCGAGTTTTATCGAACCGTCGCGAAACAGCTGCGGCACCTGTCCGAAAAAACGCGGTGTCGTGGTGGCGTAGCCCTGGTTGACCCACCCGCGGACAGCGTTTGACACAAAGAACGAGTCGATGAGAAACGAATCTTTGAGAGCCGGATCACACAGGGGCGATATGCGGCGCCCCATGGCGAAAGCGTTATAAAGCACGACATCTCTGAGTTCGCTTCCACGTCTGGCCAGCGCCGCAATCAGAGCCTCGGGAATCGAGCTGCTTCCCTGCACAAATACGTGATCGCCGCTTTTAACCAATTTAACAGCCTCATCGGCCGTCATATATCTGCATTCTTTATATTCTTTATCCATATATTGTCCTTAAAGTCGTTTACAAATATACGGAGAATTGTCAGAATCTGCGCAGACAGGCCGCATTAACAGCGGCCATTTTTCATAAAATATACCATATCGCACAAAATTACCCCCTCCTCGACTATAGGACGGGGATAGTTTTCAGTAAAGAAACCGACGATGCGATGAGTATAGCGGAATCCGCACGATTGGTAAAACCGGAGTGTTGACGGCGTCTCGCCGGTACCGAGAATAATCGTCTTCTCGGGATTCATCCGTTCGACGTGGCCGAGCATCTGTCGCCCGAGACCCCGGCGGCGCATATCCTCACGCACGGCAAGGTTTCTGACTTCGACCGTGACGTCATCTTCATCTGTCGTCACGCAGACGGCCACAGGCAGACCAGAGACATAGCCGACATATAGAGTGCCGCGGCCGAGATAGCGGTCAATCATCGCCTCTGATTCATCACCGGCAAGCAAAAGCCCGAGATAACGCTTTTTATCCCTGTCGACCTCAACAATATCCATATCAACCTGTATCTGCATTCGTTTGAGCCGACTGAAATTCGACGGCAGTTTTACAAAGATAAACATTCGGATGCAAACGATCAGGCAGAGTTATAAAAACAGATATAACCAAACTCAACTTTAACATTTTTTACTGAAATAATAATTCCGGTCGGAAGCGATGTAACGAAATCTTTAGCTAATTTTGCCTCGGACGCTAACGTTAATTTCCGCCCGTTATTAAATTTCACATCATAATCCAATGAAAGAACTAAAAGGAACAAAAACAGAACGCAACCTGCAAGAGGCGTTTGCAGGTGAATCAGAAGCACGCAATAAATATACATATTTCGCATCAAAAGCCCGCAAAGACGGCTATGAGCAGATTGCGGCCCTATTCGAAGAAACCGCTCAGAATGAGAAAGAACATGCCAAACTTTGGTTCAAGTTGCTCCACGGAGGCGAAATAGCCGACACAATGACCAACCTCCGCGAAGCGGCCGACGGCGAAAACTACGAATGGACCAACATGTACGACCGCATGGCCCGTGAAGCAGATGAAGAAGGATTTCCCGAAATAGCCTTCCGCTTCCGTGCCGTGGCCGCCATCGAGCGCCACCATGAAGAGCGTTATCGCCGTCTGCTCAAAAACATCGAGGACTGCATCGTATTCTCACGCGAAGGCGATACCATCTGGATTTGCCGCAACTGCGGACATATCGTTGTCGGCAAATCGGCGCCCAAAGTATGCCCTGTCTGTGCACATCCGCAGAGCTTCTTTGAAATCAAAGCCGAAAACTTCTGACATTCCTTCAACCACGACTATGACAAGAGGATGCCGAACAAGCATCCTCTTGTTATATAAACAAGCATTTGAAACGGATTAGGCTGCCATTCGAGGCCTACAAAAGCACTAACTATCTTGTTTAACGGTCAATCTATCGCATCGGCCATCGCCCCGCACGCAGACTGTCGCTTCGACACCGCCGCCAATCCGCAAATTCACAAACTATTTCAGAGCTTTCGCCGATTTGGCAAGAGATGTTCAGAACAGCCGGCCTACTCGCCTGCCCTACGCGAATTTCCTGGAACGATAACATTGTCATCAACCAGATTGCCATAGCGGTCATAGAGCGAAATCTTTATGTTCTCAGGGGCGACCTTCATCAGCAACGCTCCGACGGTATTACTTCCTTCAGACCACCGCGACTTTATGAGGTCGGTATTGCCGGTGAGTTCTTTTGTGCCGATACCGCGTTCGTTATCTGACGACGGGGTCTGGATGTAGACAGTCCCCTGACCCGGCTCAGTCACTTTGCCGTCCATAACAGGATGTGTGGCTACGTATATATGGTTATTGGCTCCAAGAGCGAAGTCCACTTCATATCTGTCAAAAAAGTTGTTCCACCGCGAGAATTGCGACGCGTTTCCCTGTTCGCCATAGAACCATTGATAGTGTTCGGCAACAGCGGTATATTTCGACGGATTGTTTTCTATCACCTCCGCGACCCAGTTCTGTGCTTCGGCCAGCCCCTCGTCTGTACGCATAGCCTCGCTGTTGAGAGCAATGAGCAACAGTTCGCCAAGTTTAGTGTAGTAGCATACGCCCTGCTGCCCTTCGTAGCCGTTCGACGGATTGGCATTGGTATTCCGGAAAAACTGATTGCCGTTGAGTTTGTTCGTGCGGTCCATATTGTCGTGATTACCGTTGACACCGGCCCACATATAGTTTCTGAAATAGGGATCATCATATAAAGTCCGCCAGAACGAGTAGCTGCCGCCCCACGCGGTGATGTCGCCGAGATGCAATATCATGTCAAAGTCACCGCCATTGACATCTTTCAGTTTATCGAGCATTGACATGGCAGCTTTTTTCCGGTCGGGCAGCGGAGTATAGGAATGGAAATCCGAGATAATCGCAGCGGTCCAGGTCCCGTCGTCAGGAAGGGTCGAGAAATATCGTGTCTCACCGTCGGGCTTCTCTCCGAGACGATACATATACCGTGTACCGGACCGGAGGCTGTCGATTGCGGCTACGTTGCGGACAAAACGTACACTTTCATAAAAATCCGCTCCTTCGGGAGTTCTGGAATACATATTGTCGTAAACGTCACATTCCTCGCATACAGGTTCGATGCACCGGGCGTCCGACCAGTCGGTATCGTCAGCAGTAGTATAAAAACAATAGGTAGCAGGTCCGCCAAGATCGCTGTGCCAGTTGATGCGGGCTGACGTCGTGGCGTCATCCCCCGGATTGGCTATAACAGTGCAAGGTGCTTCCGCAAACAGGGGCATTTCTGAAAACAGGGCAATACAGAGTGCGATAAAGCCATTGCCTAAAGTAAATCCAAGTCGTTTCATGTCAATTAAATCCGGTAATGATTTTAGATGGTATCCGCGTCGGCTTTGTCAGACTGTCTTGCCGACGATGCCGAAATGGCATTGTATTCGTCTTTAGTCATGATGTAGAAGTGCTCCGTGCGTCTGTCACCGAGCGGCGAGATGATGTCACGGTTGGTGTGATGATACCTGAAACCGCATTTCTCACAGACGCGTTTTGACTTGGCGTTGCCGTCATAATATCCGCACCAGACCGCGTCAAGCGCCAAATCATTGAAACTTCGCGACAGCAGAACCCTGACAGCCTCGGGTATAAAACCTCGGCCCCAGTGGGGCTTGCCGATCCAGTAGCCTATTTCAGCTTCTCCCAGCCGCATGTCGGC
>USIN01000096.1 GCA_900554715.1 uncultured Bacteroidales bacterium | reverse complement strand
CCGCCAATATCCCGAATTCAACCTCACTGCCGATGAATTCGTCGCACTGATGGAATACATCAAGGCCAAGCGACTCGCCGGCGGCATCAGACCCTCATACTGCTGCGAAGGCTTCCTCGGCGACTACGAGGGCGACGTACGCAGCCATTTCTTCCGCTGCACCGCCGGCGTGACCACCGGCTCGATACTCATCGACGGCTCGATTGCCGCCTGCCCGAGCATCCGCGCCAACTACACCCAGGGCAACATTTACACCGACGACTTCTGGGACGTATGGCAGAACCGCTATCAGCAATACCGCGACCACAGCTGGATGAAAACAGGCATCTGTGCCGACTGCGACATGTTCCGCTACTGCGAGGGCAACGGCTTCCACCTGCGCGAAGAAGACGGCACCATCAAACACTGCTACTACCACACGGCACTCGACCGCAAAAACAGCACCGACTGAGGCAAAAACCACAATGTCAATAAAAATTATTGAAAAACAGATGTAAAAATTTGGCGGAGTGACAAAAAATAAGTTACTTTGCACTCTGTTTTGTGGCTCTTGCTAAAAAGCCGCCGTGGAAGGATGCACCCGGCGACGATATGAGGACGGCAAACGAGCACACCTGACACGCTAATTAACAAACAAGAACAAAAATAAGATAAACCAGTAAAACAGCCATGTCAAAGATTTGTCAAATTACCGGTAAAAAAGCACTTGTGGGCAACAACGTCTCACACTCGAAACGTCGCACAAAACGCAAATTCAACGTCAACCTCTTCAACAAGAAATTCTACTGGGTTGAACAAGGCATCTGGATCAGCCTGACTATCTCAGCCGCCGGTCTGCGCACAATCAACAAGCTCGGCCTCAACGCAGCTATCACAAAAGCTTACGAGCAGGGATACTTAAACGATAACGACATTAAATTCATAGGATTCTAAGAAGATGGCAAAGAAAGCAAAAGGTAATCGCGTGCAGGTTATCCTCGAATGCACCGAACACAAGGCAAGCGGTATGCCCGGCACATCACGATATATCACTACCAAAAACCGCAAGAACACAACAGAGAGACTTGAGCTTAAGAAATACAACCCCATCCTTAAGCGTGTAACCGTTCACAAAGAAATAAAATAAGGCACTGAGATATGGCAAAGAAAACCGTCGCATCACTTCAGAAAGGTGAAGGCCGCACATACAGCAAAGTCATCAAAATGGTGAAATCTCCCAAGACAGGCGCTTACGTCTTCAAAGAAGACATGGTTCCCAACGACGCTGTAAAAGACGCCCTCAAATAAGAAACCACGCCAATAGGCAAACAATACTCTGACGGCTCAAAACCCGTCAACACGACTCCCGACCCGGTCACCGCTGCGTCGGGAGCCGCCGTTTCCGCCCCAATGCGCTTAAGTCAAACTACAATTGTCTGAAAGACAATATTTATCTCGTAACCGGGTACACCGGAGCGCAGCGTAGGTGTGCCCGGAAAGCTGCCGCCCCACGGATGATGTCTGTAAGACATCGAAAAATGACCATCTTTGGTTAAATCGATGTCCTCCAGACATCTAAATCCATATATAGCTTACCGGGCACATCTCGGCCCGATGGCCCTCGATGTACCCGGTTATGAACTCGCAGACGTCCTGGCGGACGTCGAACCCCTAATTGCTAATTCCTAATTGCTCATTGCTAATTCCCCTCGGCGGCGTTGCTGTTGCATATTTGAACGAGAAGTGTTAACTTTGTAAGTTAACTCTACCATATCACTATGGCAACATCAAACAACTCAGCATCAAAGACTTCGTCAAAGACGAGTGCGAACTCAATCAAGCCCCGCACAAAAAAGATAATCAAACGTCTCTGGATCATCTTCGCGGCTCTCGTGGCCTGCGCCGTCATATTCTTCATCATGGCCTACAACGGTCTCGTAGGCTACATGCCGCCGATTGAAGAACTGAAAAATCCTCAGGACAAATTCGCCTCAGTCGTCTACACCGCCGACGGCGTCGAGATCGGCCGCTACTTCCGCAGCACAGGCAACCGCGTCTACGCCGATTTCGACGAGATATCTCCCAACGTCATCAACGCCCTTATAGCCACTGAAGACTCTCGCTTCAGAGACCACTCAGGCATCGACGCCCGCGCCCTGACTCGCGTTGCCGTCAAGACACTACTGCTTCAGCAGAAAAATGCCGGCGGCGGCTCGACAATCACCCAGCAGCTTGCCAAGCAGCTGTATACGCCACCGAGCAGCAGCCTCCTTTCGCGCGCTCTTCAGAAACCCGTCGAATGGATGATAGCCGCGAAACTCGAACGCTTCTACTCGAAGGACGAGATTCTCAAGATGTATCTCAACCAGTTTGACTTCCTCTATAATGCCGTCGGCATCAAGTCGGCAGCAAAGATTTACTTCAACAAAGAAGCTTCAGACCTCAGCATCGAGGAGGCCGCAACCCTCGTAGGCATGGCCAAAAACCCCTCATACTTCAACCCCGTCCGCCACAACGAACGCACCCGCCTGCGCCGCAACACCGTGCTCGAACAGATGTATAAGGCCGACATGCTCACACGCGCCGAACTCGACTCTCTCTCGGCACTGCCGCTCACTCTCGATTTCCACCGCGTTGACCACAAAGAAGGTCTCGCCCCATACTTCCGCGAAGAGCTGCGCCGCTATCTGACGGCCAAAAAGCCTGTGAAGAGCGATTACCCGTCGTGGGATGCACAGAAATTCACCGACGACTCAATCGCCTGGGAGACAAACCCGTTATACGGCTGGATAGAAAAGAACCCCAAAGCCGACGGCACCAACTATGACATATATAACGACGGACTCAAAATCTACACCACACTCGACTCGAGAATGCAGACCTACGCCGAGCAGGCCGTCAACGAACACATGCGCAGCCTCCAGCAGCAGTTCTTCCGCGAGAAGCGCAATTCGTCGACAGCACCCTACTCGTCGAACCCCGCCGAGCTTACGGCCGACCTGCGCAGCAAGCTGATCGACAACGCTATCCGCCAGAGCGAACGCCACCGTGTCGGCAAAGTCGCCGGCAAGAGCGAGAGCGAGATACGCCGCGAGTTCGACGTTCCCGTCGAGATGACCGTTTTCAGCTACGACGGCCCCGTCGACACAGTTATGACCCCACTCGACTCGCTGCTCTACACCAAACACTTCCTTCGCACGGGATTCATGTCGATGGACCCGAAAACCGGTTATGTCAAAGCCTACGTCGGCGGTCCCGACTTCAAATTCTTCCAGTATGACATGGTTTCGACCGGGCGCCGTCAGGTCGGTTCTACGATAAAGCCATTCCTCTACACCTATGCGATGGAGTCTGACTTCACGCCCTGCGACATGTTCCTCAACGAACAGCCGACATACACCGACGAGAACGGCCGCCCCTGGTCACCGCGCAACGCAGGCACGGCGCGCATAGGCGAAATGGTCGACCTCAAATGGGCTCTCACAAACTCAAACAACTGGATTTCGGCACGCCTGATGGCACAGCTCAGCCCCGCCGAGCTCGTCAAGCGCATGCACAGCTACGGCATCACCAACCGCCTCCCGGCCGTGATGTCACTCTGCCTCGGTCCCTGCGAAGTATCTGTCAAGGAAATGGTCACGGCCTATACAGCCTATGCCAACAAAGGCATGCGTGTCGACCCGATGCTCGTCACAGCCATCGCAGACGCCAACGGCAACATCATCAGCGACTTCACACCGATACACACCGAAGTCATAACCGAGAAAGGCTACTGGCGCATCCTCTCGATGTTACTCAACGTCGTCGACTATGGCACAGGCAACCGTCTGCGCCGTCCGCCCTATAACATCACCGCTCAGATGGGCGGCAAGACAGGCACCACCAACTTCAATGCCGACGGCTGGTTTATGGGCTTCACCCCCGACCTCGTATCCGGCGTATGGGTCGGCGGCGACGAGCGCTACATCCACTTCAACAACATGGCTCAGGGTCAGGGAGCATCAATGGCCCTCCCCGTCTACGGCAAATATATCACCAAAGTATATGCCGACAAGACTCTGCCCTACAGTCAGGAATCACGCTTCACCTTCCCCGCCGACATCAACCTCTGCGAAGGTGAATACTACGGAGAGGAAGTTCCCGAAGAAGTCGACGAATCCATCTCAGGTGCCTTCGATTAAAACCCTATGGAGCAAGGGCTTCAGCCCTGCATCGCTCACGAGCAAACGCCCCGGAATGCGACAGGCCGTGGTACGACGGTTTCAACCCTTGCATCGCCCGCGAGCAACTGCCCCGGGATGCGATAGGCTCCTACCTATCGCAGTATCACTTAGGTTATTACGACCACAGTCAGGAGACTGCGGGCTCCGGTGCGCCTCATCGTCCGACCTGTCAGGCCCTCACCCTCAAAAGATTGTGCATTGTGAATTGTGAATTGTGCATTGTGAATTGTGAATTGTGAATTGTGCATTGTGCATTGTGAATTGTGAATTCCCTTCATAAAAACATACGGGGGCGCATCACCATGATGCGCCCCCGCAGTTGATTGTAGCCTGTGGGCTATGGTTTATTTCTTGATATATTTGACAGCCTGAGCGTCGCCGTTGGCAGCGACTGCATTGATGACGTATGCACCGGCTGCAAGATTATCGATATTATATTCCTGACCTGCGGCGAGGACGGCTGCACCGACCATGACACCGTTGAGATCATAGACTGCCACTTCGACATCTTCGGCGGCTGCGACTACGTTGTTGGCAACGCTTACAAGCTTGGCGCCGTTGACAACGACTGTTGCGACACCCGAACCGGGTTTGGTCGAACCTTCATAGTTGACGGGGACGATACCATAACCGTTGACATCTTTGACAACCATCTCGACGGTCGGTTTTGCTTCGCCGAGTTTGATGCGCTTGATACCGCTGTGGTGCAGAGGATTGTTTTCGTCATATTTATCGGCCCACCAGTATTTGCCGCTTTCACCCATTTCTGCGAAAGTCGAAGCCTCGTTGGCAGCTGCTTCCTCAGGCGACGGAGCGCGGTAGCACCAGTAGAGATATTCATGTTTGGCGTCGAAGGCCAGCTGAGTGATACCGACATGCTCGGTTACGCCTGAGCCTTCATATTTGACAGGAGAACCGTCGATGAGAACGGGATCGAGAGCCGACAGATTGGCGGGATCGGGATTTTCATAGAGTTTGGCGAGATCGATACGATAGAGACCGCCGCGGGTCATCGTGTTCTCGTCACCGGCTGTCTTCTCTATATATATGTAGAGGTGACCGTTTGCTTCGTCGATGTTGAATGTCGTGAAGAGGGGCGACATAGCGGCGAGCATCGGAGAATATTCGGGCAGTTTGGGGTTGACGTCTTTACCATTCTCATCCTTGTGGGGAACAACGATGTCACTTTCGACAAAACGATAGATACCGTTGCCGTTAAACTTCATGCCGACCCAGTAGAGAGGCACGTTTTTGTTAGGTTCGGTGGTGATGGCAAAGCCTGACTTGATACAGCCGTATGACCAGTTCATACCATAGTAGCCCAGCCAGTTGTTTTCCATCCACGACGGATAGCTCTGGGGGAGAGCGATAGCCGATGCGGGAACTTTACGGACACAGACATTACGGTCGTTGACATAGAGGTCTTCGCCGTAGATATAGAGACCGAAGGGATCTTTATAGGCATTGTTGCCTGCATTGTCAAGAACTGTGGCCTGGAACACCTCGCCACCGATCTTAGAGATATAGAAAAGTTTGCCGTCACCGTCGACTGAACCTGTGGCAGAGTAGACAAACTTCTTGCCGGCAGATGCGCCGTAGATACGGTTCTGGAACTCTATGAGCTGGAATGTGTGAGGCACACCGCCTACATCATATGTATCATCATTGCCGTCTGCATAAGCGACATGAAGCATACCGTCTTCACCTGCATAGTACAGACCTGCGGGCATACCCATGTCGGCACCGCCGGCTACGAGGTTTGCGTCTCCCGCGATATTAAGATATTTCCATCCGTCAGCGGCTTTGTAATCCTCGACAAGGTCAACGGGTACTTTAGCGGTGATGTTAGAGCTTTCGGCAGTGAAAACACCCTCAGCCATGGCCGGCGGGAAAGTCGAGCCGACAATGAGAGTCTCGATGCCGCTGCCTTTGAAGCAGTCCGCCTCGAGAATGGCGAGTATCGAGCCAAGGTCAAGGCTCTTGAGAGAGGTACAGCCGGCAAAAGCGTCCTGTTTTACCACTACTGTCGATTTGGTGAAGTTGACTTTTTCAAGTGCGGCGCAACCAGATGCGATACCGAAGGGAACCTCGGGGCTGCCGATTGTGAGTTCTTTGAGTGACTTGCAGTCTTTGGCGACATAGCGGCCTACAAGACCTTTGACTTCGAGTTTTGTGATGGGAGTCTCGCTCAGCGCATAGTCACCGAGACTGTTGCAGGCGGGAAGCGTGATGCTCTCGAGTGACGACTTATAGAAGGCATAGGGAGCGACAGTCTTGAAGTTGCCGGTAAACTCAGTGCCGGCAGCTTTGGGCGCATAGCAGATGATGGTCTCGCCATCTTTGCTCTGGATATATTTGCCATCGGCGTCTGTCGAGTAATTCTCGTTTTCAGCGGCTACTGAAAATTTAGCAATCGAGGTACAGCCGAGGAAAGCGCCGTCACCGATGCGTGTCGTTGCGGCGGGAAGAGAGACAGATGCGAGAGTGCCGTTGTTTGCATAAGCCTGAACACCGATAGTTTTCACTGCTTCGGGGAGAACGAGGTCGCCGGCGATTTTAGCACCGCTGAATGCCATCTGACCTATGCTCTTGAGCGAAGCGGGAAGTATGATTTCAGAAACTGTCGAATTATAGAACGCCATATCGCCGATGCTCTCCACTGCAGAGCCGAGAGTTACTTTCTTGAGCTGCTTACAGTTCTGCATAAGTGATGCGGGAATCGATGT
>USIN01000095.1 GCA_900554715.1 uncultured Bacteroidales bacterium | reverse complement strand
TGCGCCTCGTACGTGCCTAATGAACTGTCGCCGCTAACGCGGCTCTAAGCGCATAGGCAACGGGCGCCTGCGCCCGCGTTTAACAAAATTGCAGGACTCCGGCTTGAGTTTCAATCGCTTTACTCGGCTGCAAGCCGCCGGCACAAAGACAAATTTGATATTACGGCGACGAGCTCGTCGCCGGCACTTTAATAGCTTTGGCTTATGGAGCACTGTAGCTATAAAGCCTCGCTAAAGCTCGGAGCTGAAACAAAAATTTTTGCGATTGAGGGATTTTATTCTTTCACTTGGTATGACCAGGAGATGCGTGAGTCAGAGGGTATGCGGGTGACGAGAAGGGCGCTGCGTATGTATGAGAGGTTTTCGACAGCGCCGTTTTCGTATTCTGAGTCTTTGATTTTTTTGAAGGTGGTGTCGAGGGTGTAATGGTCGTCCCAGTCGTTGTAAAGCCATTTGTATTCGGCTGAGACGATTTTGCCCAATTGCAGCTGGTATGATATGATCATCGACTGGCGGGTGAAGTCGACATCAACGGCTTCAAGGTCGTCGCAAGGTATGATTTCGTTGTCGGGAAACTCATCGACCGAGTTGACGATATAAACTTTTTCTTTATAGGCGTCAAGGCCGGTTGTCTCTGACAGTTTAACCGGCAGGATGACGGTTTTGAAGACGCGATCGACAGGCAGACGTTTTATCAGCTCGGGCGCATCATTGCTTTTGCCGCATGATGAAAACAGGCATAGAAGCAGGGCTGTAACGGGATAAATGTATTTCATTTTCAGAAATCTATCGAGAGACGTACGTTGAGCTGGCGACGGGTGAGATAGTTGGGTACGGCATACTGGATGCCGTTGACGTCAGTTACCCAATAATAGCTGCTGACGTTGCTGATGTCGAAGAGGTTGAAGACGTCGAGACCGAGCCAGACGCTCTTGAAGTGACGCAGAAAGCCCGAACGCGGCTCACCGTCTTTCTTAGGTGTGAGCAGCCCGTAGGCGAGACCGATGTCGACACGTTTGTAGGCCGGCGCACGGAAGTAGCCTTTGTCGCGGCTGCCTCGCGGGGGTGTCACCGGCAGACCGTCGGAAAAGATGCCGCGGAGGTTGAATTTAAGTTTGGGGAATTTCGGGAAATAGTCGGTAAAGAACAGGGCGAAGCTGTAGCGCTGGTCGGTCGGACGCGGCACCTTGACGCCGTTGAGGTCTTCCTGAGTCTTCATCAGCGAGAAACTGAACCACGAATCGGTGCCCGGCACAAACTGTCCGAAAAGCTTGAAGTCAAGGCCCATGGTGTAGCCCTTTGAGGTATTCTCGCCGGCATATACAATCTTGAGGTTGTCGATTTCGTAGGGGATGAGATTTCCCAAAAGCTTGTAATAAGCTTCGCCTGATAGTTTGAACGGACGGTCGAAGGCTCTGAACGTGTAGTCGCTGCCGAGGATAAACTGGAAACTGCGCTGCGACTTGATGTTCTCGTTTAGGCGGATGACGGTGTTGCCGTCGGCGTCTTCGACGGGCTGGCGGAATTCCTTGTAGAACGGCGACTGATAGTAGAGGCCTGTCGCGAAACGGAACGACCACTTCGGAGCGTTTTCGGGCACGAAACCGACGCTTAGGCGCGGGCTGACGAGGAACTCCTTGTTATAGTCCCAGTAAGAGAATCTGAGGCCACCGTTGATGTTGAAATATCCAGCCGATGTCGACAGGCGGTATGTGTCCTGAATAAACATCGACATCTTGACTGTCGACAGGTCGTGACGCGAATCGAGGTTATATATCACCTTGAGCGCGTCGGGATCGGTCGGCAGCGAGTAACCGGCCGAGTCGCGCAGCTCCCACTCGCGTGTGCGGTCGAAAATTCTGGTCGCATTCATTGTCAGACCATAATTGAGATTATGGTTGCTGATGCCGGTCGCACCGCGCAGACCAAGACTGAAGACACTCGCTTTAAAACGGTTGCGCGCATGTTCGTGATAGCGACCGACACCAAGCTCACCGCCGATGGCGCCGCCGTTGCCCCCGCCGCCGGTCGTACCGGCCTGGTCGAGCCAGTATTCGCCGCTGATGTCATAGGTGACAAGCTCGTTTGTGAGGAAGCCTGAGGCAAGGAGGGTGAACATGTTGGCGCGATTAGGCTTGAAATCGAGGGTGAAAGCGCCGAAATAAGTCTCGAACTTATCTTTTTCGAGGCCGTCGAAGTAGACCTTGAACTGCTTGGCATCGGTCGACGTACCGAAGTTGGTCGAACGGCTGTGAGGCACAAACTTATAGTTGTTGATGGCGATGTTGCCGAGGAAGCCGGCCTTCCACTTCGGGTTTATCTGAAAGGCCATGTTGGTCTGATAGTCGAAGAAGCGCGGGTCATACTCGCCTTTCTCGTCCATAGAATTGAGGAGCGACGAGTTGCTTTTGTATCTGATGCCGTGGATCTGCTTGAAGCGTTTTCCCGATGTGCCGAGAGAAAAACTGCCGCCCATAAGGCTGGCGCTCAATGAACCCTCGAAAGCCTCGGGTTCGCGGTAGGTGATGTCGAGCACGCTCGACATGCGGTCGTCATACTGCGCCGGGAAACCACCGGTGGAGAAGCCTATGGCACCGACGAGGTCGGGATTGATGACGCTGAGGCCTTCCTGCTGACCCGAGCTGACAAGCTGCGGACGATAGACCTCGATGCCGTTGATATAGACACTGTTCTCGTCATAAGAACCGCCGCGGACGCTGTACTGCGACGACATCTCGTTGTTAGAGCTGACGCCGGCCATCGTGGAGATAAGAGACTCGACGCTGCCGCCATTGACGTCAGGAGCGAGCTTATATGAATCGGCGTCGATTTTCTGTATGGCGCCGGTCTGCTTCTGATAATCGGTCACTTCGATTCCGCCGAGCGTATATGTCGCGGGCGTCATCTTGACGTTGAGAGTCACGTCGCCTTTTGCGTCGACAAGACGGCGGCGCGCATCCTCGTAGCCGATACAGGTGAAAATCACACGTATCGTATCGCTCTCGGGAGCTGAAAGCGTATACAAGCCGTCGAGGCCGCTTGTGGCTCCGATTGCAGTGCCCTCGACACGCACCGAAGCGAATTCGAGGGGTTCATTATTCTCGTCGGTCAGTTTGCCGTGGATTTTCACCGACGCGGCAAAAGCCTCGCCGCAGAAAGCGAGCAGCAAGGTCAGGACGCATATTTTCAGGGATATATCGGTTTTAAACATTATTCTGATTGGTTATACCATATATAACGGCAATCGAGGTCAAAAATTATACGGGGCGGCCGCTCTTTTTTTGCAAAAAAAGTCGTAGTTTTGCAGTTAAAATCAACCGGTATGACAAGGCCCGCATCACAACGACTCCACTACTACGACATGCTCAAAGGCATAGCCATTTTTATGGTTGTGGCCGGGCACATCCTGACAATGTGTATACGCGAAATCGACCGCGCCGCCATATTCAAGTTTATCGGCGAAATACACATGCCGCTGTTTTTCTTTATCAGCGGCGTAATGACGCTCAAGCTGACCCAGGGCGGTGGCATCGTGCGTCCCGATCTCGCGAAACGCGCCCGCCAGTTGCTCGTGCCGATGGTCGTCGTCAGTTCGATATGGATATATTATTTCCCTCATTCGGGCCTTCAGAGTCCGCTCGACTCGACGTGGAGCGGTCTTTGGCATGACCAATGGAAAAACGGCTACTGGTTTACCCTCTGTCTCTTCGAGATAATCGCCATCTATGGCGCTCTGACCGGCATCTTGCAGCGATGCCGCGTCCTGTGGCAGGAAATTGCCGTCACAGTCATCGTCTGGGCCGTGCTCGGCATCCTCTGCTACGTCGTATTGCCTCAGGACACCGTCGACATTCTCGGTCTGGGTCTGACGATGCAGTTCTTCCCGGCGTTTATGGCCGGCGTCATCGCCCGACGACACGCCGACGGATTCAACCGCCTCGTCGCGAGCTCAGGGGTAGTGACAGCGTCGCTTCTCATCGGAGGCGCCCTGCTCTATTTCATCTCGTGGCCATGGGAGTTCGGCAATCCGCATCCCATAGTTGTCTCGGCGGCGCGTTCGTTCTTCCATATCGCGCTCGCCATCACAGTCATCGCCGTGGTCAAGCCGTGGAGCGCCGAAGCCTACAGCCATGAGCATCCAGACGGCCGCCCATGGGCAAGGATGTGGAGCTATCTCGGCACCCACAGTCTCGAAATCTACATGCTCCACTACTTTTTCCTCTTCCCGATGGGATGGATGCGCGTGACGCTCGTCGAAATGAACCTCGCTTTCGTGCCGCTGCTCGCAGTGGCTTCGGCCGGAGCCGCCGCGGTGATAGTCGTGACACTCGGCCTCAACTATATAATTTCAAAATCAAAAATTCTGTCGCTGCTGCTGACAGGACGATAAACAGAATAAAGACAGACTATGAATGTAGCAATCGTAGGCACCGGTTATGTCGGACTCGTCTCGGGCGCATGTTTCGCCGAAATGGGCGTCGACGTCACCTGTATCGACATCAACCACGAAAAAATAGACTCTATCATCAGAGGCGTAATGCCGATCTATGAGCCCGGTCTCGACGACCTTGTCAAGCGCAACGTCAAGGCCGGCAGGCTCCATTTCTCGACCGACCTCGCCAAAGTCATCGACGACGTCGAAGTCGTCTTCTGCGCCGTCGGCACCCCACCCGACGAGGACGGCTCGGCCGACCTGAGCTATGTCGTCGATGTGGCCCGCACATTTGCCCGCAATATCAAGAAGTATACCATCCTCGTCACCAAGTCGACAGTGCCCGTCGGCACATCGAAGATAGTCAAGGACGTCATCCGCGGCGAACTCGCCAAACGCGGCGAGGACATACCCTTCGAGGTAGCGTCGAACCCCGAGTTCCTCAAAGAGGGCGCGGCCATCAAAGACTTCATGTCGCCCGACCGCGTCGTCATCGGCGTCGAGAGCGACCGCGCGCGCCGCGTCATGGAGCGGCTCTACCGCCCCTTCCTGCTCAACAACTTCAGGGTGCTGTTCATGGACATACCGTCGGCCGAGATGACGAAATATGCCGCCAACTCGATGCTCGCCACGCGCATCTCGTTCATGAACGACATCGCTAACCTCTGCGAGATTGTCGGCGCCGACGTCAACATGGTGCGCAAAGGCATTGGCAGCGACGCCCGCATCGGCGGCAAATTCCTCTACCCCGGCTGCGGCTACGGCGGCTCATGCTTCCCTAAGGACGTCCGCGCGCTGATACGCACCGGCGAGGTCAACGGCTACGAGATGCGCGTCATCAAGGCCGTCGAGGATGTCAACGAACGCCAGAAGAGCATCGTCTACGACAAACTCGCGTCGGCACTCGGCGACCTCAACGGACGCAACATAGCCCTGTGGGGCCTCGCTTTCAAGCCCGAGACCGACGACATGCGCTGCGCACCGTCGCTCGTCATCATCGAGAAGCTGCTCAAAGCCGGCGCGACGGTGACCGTGTTCGACCCCGTCGCCGAAGACGAATGCCGCCGACGCATAGGCGATGCCGTCAGATATGCCACCGACATGTATGACGCCGTCGTCGACGCGGATGCCCTCGCTCTGGTGACCGAATGGAAGCAGTTCCGCCTGCCGTCGTGGAAAGTGGTACGCAAAGCCATGCGCGGCAACCTCATTGTCGACGGCCGAAACATCTATCAGGCCGCCGATCTGATTGAAGAAGGATTTGACTACCGCTGCATCGGCGGATAAAAAACACTTACTGTCATGAACGAAAGAATACTTATGTCGCGAGTGCATCTCGGCGGCAATGAAAAAAAATATATCGACAAAGCCTTTGAAGACGACTGGGTGCTGCCTCTGGGACCCAACGTCGACGACTTCGAGCACCGTCTTGAAAAATATCTCGACACTGACGCCGTCGTGGCTCTCAGCGCCGGCACAGCCGCCATCCACCTCGGACTCGTGATGCTCGGCGTAGCTCCCGGCGACGAGGTCATCTGCCAGTCATTCACCTTCGCGGCCTCGGCCAACCCCATAATCTACCAGGGAGCGAGACCTGTCTTCGTCGACAGCGAGGCCGGCAGCTGGAACATGAACCCCGAGCAGCTCGAGCGCGCCATCGTCGAACGCCACCGCATCACCGGACGCTACCCCAAGGCCGTCATTCCGGTAGATCTCTACGGCATGCCGGCGCGTCTCGACGAGATATGCGACATCGCAGCCCGCTACGGCATCCCCGTGCTCGAAGACGCTGCCGAAGCTCTCGGCTCGGTCTATAAAGGCCGCAAATGCAGCACCTGGGGCAACTACGGCGCCCTGAGCTTCAACGGCAACAAGATTATCACCACTTCGGGCGGCGGCGCACTCGTCTGCCCCGACAAAGAATCGGCCGGACGCGTCAAATTCTATGCTACCCAGGCCCGCGAAAACCGGCCTTATTATTACCACGAGACCATAGGCTACAATTACCGCCTGAGCAATATCTCGGCAGGCATAGGCTGCGGCCAGATGGAAGTGCTCGAACCACACATCGAAAGCCGCCGGCGCAATCACGCCATCTATATGAGCGAACTCGCCGACATCGCGGCCATCAGCGTCCACGACAATCCGTCGGCCGACTTCAACTCGAATTTCTGGCTGACGACAATACTGATCGACCCGGCGAGCGGCCACACGCCCGACGAACTGCGTCTGGCCTTCGCCGACGCCGGCATAGAGTCACGCCTGCTGTGGCGCCCGATGCACATGCAGCCAGTATTCGCCGACGCGCCCTACTATGGTTCGAACGTCTGCGAGAACCTTTTCGACACAGGTCTGTGTCTGCCCAGCGGTTCGTCGCTGACCGACAGTGACCTCGACGAAGTCATCTCGATAATACGCCGGACAATCAGCTGACATCATGGCCATGACCATAGCTTTCGACCTCGACGACACGCTCTATAAAGAAAAGGACTTTGTAGAGTCGG
>USIN01000094.1 GCA_900554715.1 uncultured Bacteroidales bacterium | reverse complement strand
GGGAGGTCCGGGTACTCGATTTCCTCGTCCGGCACGCCGAACAGCACCACATGGGCGTTCGTGCCATCCCAGACCACCTTGCGGACAAGGGTGCGGATCGCCGTGCGTTTTTCTTCCACAGTCATGGTATCAATGCCGGATTTGAACATCGTCAGCAGCTGCCGGAACACATCAAACTCAATGTCACTGAGGTGGTACTGCTCTGTCAGGCCCTCCAATTCCTGAATCCGGGAATCAATGTTCCGACACTCCTGACTCAGCTTCTCGATTCGCTTGATGACAAGCCCCTTCGCCGTACTGTCATCCACAGCCGCGACGATTTCGACTACGCCGTCAGCGACACCTCTCTCGACGGAGGCCGGGCCGTGGCCGTAGCCGGCGACGATGGCGTCACATGTGCCGTCGCTTTCGCAACTCCCGGCAACGACAGTCTTCACGTCAGGATATTGCTCGCCGTTGACGACAACGCCGCCGAAGCCGTCATGGGCGAAATGAAAAAAGAATATCCCGACCTGATGTTTGTCGTCGACGCTTGTCCCGGCTCCAATCCCGCATCGCTGTGCCGGCAAGGCATGACCCGCATCACCGACGTCGGCCTGCTCCTCGACGCCGTAGCCGCCAACGACCCTACGGCCGAACAGGTGATAAGAGTCCATGACAGCCTTATTCCACAGAACAACGGCGTCTACATTATCAGCGGGGGCGCCGTGACATACACCGATGCCACGATACGCCGTCTGACACTCGACGTCGACGCGTCGACACTTGCCCGGATAATCTTCAACTCGCCTCGTGTCGGTGCCGTCTTCGGCCTACCGTCGATGCGCCCCACCCTACAGCTCATGCCGGAATGAGACAAAGGGGGTGTCCGCAGTTGCAGCCACCCCCTTTGGTTTTAGCAATAGTAAATCAGAATAATTCTGAGTGCGACCCAAAACGGACAAGTTTGATGATGCCTTCGTCCTTATCCCACCATATCAAAAGTGTGTCGCTCTCGACATGGCACTCCATGTAGTTGCGATAATTACCGGTCAATACATGAGGCCGATTTTCATCCGGAATGGGTAATCCGTTGACAAGCAATTTAAGAATTTCCTCAAGTTTGTCTATTACTTCGGTCTTGTGCTTGTACCGCTTAAGGTCTTTCTTAAATTGAGACGTGAGTTTAAGGGTATTCATAACGAATCGACAAAACTGCGGAAACTATTGAGGTCGAGCGTTTCAAGCGTCTCTGAAGTTTCTGCTTCTTTCATGGCGGCGAGCGTGGTTTTGTTGGGTTTGTCAGCGACAAACGCCATCAATACGCTCTCCACCAGATTATTAAGGCTCCGATTACGACGTTTTGCCTCTGCCTGAAGACGAGAAAGGAGGTCTTCGCTCAGACGGAATGAAGTCTGTTTTCTAGAAATCGATGCTGTATTCATAGTCTTATACTTTATTGTATCACAAAGGTAATACATTTGTATAACACCTGCAAGTCAAAATAGATTATTCTGCATCCTTTCTCACGAAAGAAAAGGGGGGTGTCCGCCGCAGCAGCCACCCCCTTTATCACAAGCGTGTTATGAAGTTTTATCTGATATATATCTTCTTGCCGTTAGAGATATAGATGCCGGCAGGGAGATTCTCGCGGCTGACGCGGATACCCTGAAGGTTATAGATGGCGTCGTCTTTAACGGTCTCGTCGACTCCGATTTCACTTATGCCCGATGTCTTCTCGATGCTGACCTTGGTATCGGCTGCGATGTTGAAGGTATAGTTGCCGTTCTCATCTTTCTCGGGAGTCTGGTCGTTGATTTTAATCTCATAGTTGTCGTTGCCGACAGTGACGCAGACCTCATCGCCGACAAAGAGCGTTGTTGAAGCGACGAAGTCGGTCACAGGCACGATCTTGTTGTGCTTGGCTTCAGCGATGACGCCATCGCCGAGGTCGAATGTCAGTGAGGCCGTGTCGGGTACGCCGTTGGTGAAAACATGGATGATGTCGTTGCCGGTGTATTTGATCGAATAAGGCGACCAGTCGGATTCGCGCTGGGCCGGAGCGCCGTTGTAGTAGAACACTGCCGAACCGTTTGATGTGCCGGCGTTGATTCTTACAGGCGAATTGGCGAGCGTTACCTCGTAGACGTTATAGCCTGTCTTCGGGTCGGGGAAAATCGACTCGCCGAGAGCACCTGTGGCGCTCCAGTACTGAATATTGGCGGCATCATCGACAAAGACAGCCGTCTTTCGGTCGTAACGTATCTCATCGACCTCGACGGTAAGCGTGCAGGCCTGTTTAGGCTGATAAGAGAAAGTGCCTGGCATCACATTGATATCATCGGCTGCAGGGTCGCTGACAACGCTCTTGATATAGTAGTCCGAAGCGACTTTTATAGACATCGAGTAGTCATTGGGCTGCTTGAGCGTGAGAGTCACTACGCCGTCGACCGCCTCGACTGCCGGATCGTAGGTCGAACCTTTGTGGACTGTAATCTTGTCGGGCATATTGCAGACGACCTTCACCTCATAGGGATCGTATTTGGTGACGTTGAAAGCGTGTGTCGCATCGTCTGTGGCCGTGAACGTATAGCCCCAGAGCTGACTGCAGGGTTCGTCGTTGATTGTGAACGAGTTGATTTTGTAATCCTGAGTATTGAAACTATATGTAACTTCAACACCGGCCTTAACGGTAAACTTGCCCGAGCTTACATCGATGTCGGTCAAAGGACTGCCGGCTCTGACAGAAAGGAAGTCGAAGTTACCGGTGTTTGATTCGAGTGTATAGACGACATCTTTGTCTGGGAAAGCGACCTGGATGTCGATGACAGCGCCGTCGACCGGCGTGACGCGCCATGTGCCATACTGCTCGACGACAGTGCCTTCGCTGACCGTAACCTTATAGATCTTATCACTCGTGTTGCGCGTTGAAATCATGATAGGAAGCTCATCGGCCGGGTCATAGGCGAATTCCATCGTTTCACCGGTCATCTGAATATAGCCGTTGATCGACGTACGCATCAGGTTGATTTTCTCGGGCTGGTCGGCCTTGATGGTGACTTTGGCCGTGCGGCTCTCGCTTTCGGGCTTGGTGGTCACAATATAAGTCTGGTTGGCATTCGATTCTGATACAAAAATCTGGCACGAAGTCTTGTTGGAGACATACTCCTTGTTGCCGTCAGACTTACGCTCGATCGAGGTGATGAAAAAGCCGTCGAGTGCGACCAGCTGTATCGAATGATAATTCTCGACCGTAAAGGTGTTGAGACCGTTTTTAATCTCGAGTGGCTTCGACTCGGGGGTATAGGTTTCGGAGTTGTAATAGGTTTCCGTTGCCTTCAGGTGCGAAGCGTCGTCTATATCGAAATAGACGGTAAACATGTTGTCCTGTGCGACGGCACCAAGACAAACGCAGAAAACAAATACTGCAAAAAGTAGAATTTTTTTCATAGACATTAAAAAACAAGTACTAAAAATTTAATATAAGTTATTACGGTGACAAATTTAATTAAGTCTGATTATTTTCAATAACATTTTGCCATGATTTTATGCGAAATCTATTGTTTTGGCGCTTTTATCTATTGAAATCTATCGATTTTTACACACTAATCGGTTATCTTTGCATCATTATTCCACAAAACAAACCAATATGAAAAAACTTTACACATTACTTATTTCAGTTTTGATTTGCACTAACGCATCAGCTCAGAACACGGCAGACGACCCGCTCAAGCTCACACTCAATCCGACGACGGTACAGTATATGTGCAAACCCGGCGCGCTGCCCGAGACAGACGTGCTTGTGTTCAACATCACAGACACCAAACTCAATCCTATCCATGAACCTTCGACACCCGGCATCACGCTGACACTTGAAACAACCGCCCCGCTGAGCAATACCAATGTCAACAAAGACCCCGGCGTGCCCGTCGGCAAATATACCTGGGGGAGCGCCTCGCCAAACAATACATATATCCCATACGTCATGCGTACATGGTCTGAGGTCAAGCACACACTGACAGACGGCATCGAGATGTATCTCAACCGCTATACCACAACGGGCGGCGAATTCGAAATCACCAAGGAAGGCGACAAATATTATATCACAGCCTCTGTGACAGGCAAGGCATCTGACTATATGTCAGGCAAGGAATACTTCGTCGAGGTCACCGTACCCAAGACCGCCGTCACGCCCGAATACAGCTTCTTCGGCCTGCCCGAAGTCGAGGCCGGTTATCGCCTCGAGAACCCCGGTCTGCTCGGCAGCTATCAGGTAAAGCGCTATAAAGGCATAACCTGGGGTGAATATTCGCTTCAGTTTTATACAGTCCCCCTTGACGAGACCGTGACTGTCAGCGGCGAAGGTGCCATCATGACGCTGCTGCTCAACACCGAGGATGTCGCCACGCTCGACCCCAAGTCGCTCGAAGGCGAATATCCCTGCGCCACATATCTCAAGAGCTACCACGACCCCTTCTCGTTCACCTCGGGCTTCTGTATGGAGCAGGACCTTGTCTACGGCAAAAACCAGAGCTCGCGCATCGATTATTTCGACAACAAAGGCTATATCGTCAACAGCTCGTTTGCCAACGGCGGCAATGTCTCTGTCAAATATCTCGGCGATCTGAAATACAGCGTCAACGCCGAAATCGTCAACCAGTTCGGCGACAAATACTACTGCTACTGGGAAGGCAAGCTGTTTGACTGCGTCAAATATCATCCCGACCTCGCCGGTGTCAGCGACATCACAGTTGACGAATCATCGGCACCCGTCGAAATCTACGACCTTTCGGGCAAACGCGTCGAGGGCGAGCCGCAGCCGGGTCTTTACATCCGCCGTCAGGGCGACAAGACCTCGAAATTCATAGTCAGATAACTCTCGAAACAAAACACACAAAAAGGCGGTCCGAAAGCGATTTTCGGGCCGCTTCTGTTGTAGCCATCTGTTTGCCGGTTGTTTTACATCGCCTTGATGATGTCGTCGAGCGAATCCTCTTTGGCGAGACCCATTTTCTTGCGTATCCGATAGCGTGCCGAATTGACCGATGCACGCGAGATGCCAAGTGCCATCGCGATATCGTCGGTCGTCTGACCGATTCGTATCAGCATACACAGTGTGTTGTCGCCGATTGTGAGATCTGGACAGCGCTGCTGCAGTGCTGTCTGGAAGTCAGGGTAAAGAGACATGAACGACTGCCTGAACCGTGAGATGTCGTCGCTCGACATCGACGAGGGTGTCAGCGAGCTCCAGTCTGTCTCGGTACGGGCGAGCGACTGCAGCTCTTCAAGCCTGCTGTTAAGTGTCTTCTGATTGCGCAAAAGCGTTGAAATCTGTCGGGCATCCATCTCGAGGCTGCGGCGCGCCAGACGGCGCGACTTGACGTGATAGACCGTTATGACCACGAGCATCACTATACCCATGACACAGGCGACAGCAAGCCAGAACACGCGGGCCTCCTCACGGCCGACAATCTGCCGCAACATCTGATTTTCGCGCTCGTGCGAGCGGGCGTGATACTGCACGTCGGCGGCAATCGAACGGGTGCGTGCATCCTCGATGCCGAGGGTATCGACGAGTCTGAATGTCTGACGGAAGAGCTCTGTGGCCTCAGCCGGGCGTCCGCGGTCGATATATATGTCGATAAGACGACGGTTGGCCCGCAGCAGCAGGTCGAGGTCGTCGTAGCGCGCTATCGAGTCGACAAGATTCTCAAGACTGCCGAGTGCCGCGTCGTCGCCAAGACGTTCACCGGCGACAGCAAGCGCGAATTTTTCTTCCCACATGCCGCTGTTGCAGCCGACATACTCGCTGATGTCGTCGGCGGCCTGTCTGAGCCGGGCGTCTTCGTCGCCACCCATCACAGACAGCACTCCGCGCTGGGCCCTCACGTAGCGCCGCAGAATCGGAGCATAGGCCTCTTCCATGCGGTCGATGACCCTCTCGGCCGAGTCGAGATAGAAGTATGCCGAGTCGACCGGACCGTGATTTGCGAAGATGCGGGCGCGGAATGTGAGCACGTCTGTCATCAATGCCGGACTAATCGAGGCATACTCGATGGCACGGCGGTTGGTCACGAGCGCCGAGTCATAGAGCTTGACTGTTGAATAGAGGTTGGCTCTGTCGCCGTAGAAAAAGACAGTCTCGCGTTGCGGCCAGCCTTGCGCCTCAAGAGTGTCACGCGCCTCGTTGAGGTAGTCCATGCTCTGAACGTATTCACCGACCCGGCAGGCAAGCTCCGAGGCCTGACAGAGTATTTCGACCGATTTGCCTGTGTCGGCGCCCCGCATCGCGTCGAGCGCCCGCTTCTGCAACTCATAGGCCTGTCGCGTATCCGAGACAACCATTATACGTGCCAGAAGCTGGGCTGTGACAGCTTCCTGCAGACGGTCGGCTGCCGGAGGCAAGACTGCGGCAGCGGTGACGAGCGAATCGAGGTCGGACCATGATTTGACATACGAGCATACAGTCCTGAATGCCGCGATATAATTGCGGTTGTGCGGAGCATAAGCTCCGGCGCCTATCGAATCGAGCAATCGGGCATAGTCTTCTACCGAATCTGCATCAATCGCCTTGAAGTAGGCAAGCTGATAGATGCGTCCGTCTGCGTCGGGGCCGGCACTCAGGCGAGAGCGGCATGCGGCATAGGCCTCGGCCGGCGGCAGCGCCGCGACGCTGTCACATAAAGCCCGGTAGTCTGACTTGTCGCCGTGACCCGAGCAGGCCGCTAATAAGAGTGATAAAAGTATATATGCGAGGTGTTTTTTCATTTCATCGTGATTAACGTGCAAGCGAGAGATTGACCGAGATTCCGTATGAGCTGTTGGTGGTCGGATAGGCGCTCGTGGTGACTATAGGTGTGTTGACCTGGTGGTCGAAGTAGGCCGACAGTGTCAGGCGGCGGCTCAGGACATAGCTGGCCGTGAAGTTGATGTTGACGGTCTTCGTGCCGCTCGTCGGC
>USIN01000093.1 GCA_900554715.1 uncultured Bacteroidales bacterium | reverse complement strand
CAGCAAGAACCCGCAGAAGGCTTCCGGCCGCAACCCGCAGAAGGCTTCCGCACGAAACAAGTAAGAAAGGGGTGCTTAAGTAATGTCTTCCATGAAAGTTTTGAACATGGCCGGCGCAGAAGTCGGTACTGTGGAACTCAACGACGAGATCTTTGGCATCACGCCCAATCCCGTCGCTGTGCATGAGGTTGTGAAGAACCACCTCGCCAATTGCAGACAGGGCACTCAGAGCGCCCTCACCCGTGCTGAGGTTTCCGGCGGTGGCCGTAAGCCCTGGCGCCAGAAGGGCACCGGCCACGCCCGTCAGGGCTCTACCCGTGCTCCTCAGTGGACGCACGGCGGTATCGTGTTCGCTCCCAAGCCCCGCGATTACAGCTATGTGCTGAACAAGAAGGTCAAGCGCCTGGCGCTGAAGTCCGTCCTGTCCGCCAAGGCTGCCGAGGGCAAGCTGGTGGTCATCGACTCCATCAAGATGGATGCCATCAAGACCGCTGACTTCCGCAAGTTCCTGAGCGCTGTCAAGGTGGACGGCAAGGCCGTCGTTGTCACCCCCGAGGTGGACAACGTCATCGTCAAGAGCGCCCGCAATATCCCCGGCGTGCTGACTACCGTCGCCAACATCCTGAGCGTTTATGACATCATCAACGCCCAGTACCTGGTGGTGGATCAGGCCGCCCTCGCCAAGATCGAGGAGGTGTACGCATGATGACCGCTTACGATATCGTCATTCGCCCCATTATCACCGAGCGTGCCATGGCTGGTGCCGCTGACAAGAAGTATGTCTTCGAAGTGGCCAAGTCCGCCGGCAAGGTGGAGATCAAGAAGGCTGTTGAGGAGATCTTCGGCGTGAAGGTCGCTTCCGTCAACACCCTGAACGTCCCGGCTAAGGCCAAGCGCATGGGCGCCGGCCGTCCCGGCACCACCCGTGCCTGGAAGAAGGCTTATGTGACCCTGACCGCTGATTCTAAGACCATCGAGTTCTTCGAAGGCATGGTCTAAGGAAGGAGTAAAGCAGAATGTCTATTAAAACTTTTAAGCCGACGACTCCTTCCCGCCGTCAGATGACGGTTTCCGGTTTCGACGGCATCGACAAGAAGGCTCGTCCCGAGCCCAGCCTCACCGAGCCTCTGAAGAAGAGCGCCGGCCGCAACAGCTACGGCCGCATCACCGTCCGTCATCGCGGCGGCGGCAACAAGCGCAAGTATCGTATCATCGACTTCAAGCGCGACAAGATGGGTTCCGCCACCGTGCTGCGTCTGGAGTATGACCCCAACCGCAGCGCCAATATCGCTCTCATCGAGTATGAGGATGGCGAGAAGCGCTACATCCTGGCTCCTGTCGGCCTGAAGGCTGGTCACAAGATCATGACCGGTCCCGACGCCGATATTCTGCCGGAGGTCTACGTGTTTCTCAGGAGCATCATGCCTCATGGCGTAATCCAGAGCCCAGTGATAAACGTCGGGGGCGAGTCGCTCGACCCGTCGGCTCCGGCGCCGATCCTCGGCGATATAATCAGCCGCACGGCCGCGATGGGCCTCTATGCCTGAAATTATTCGAGGTCAGTGACGGGCAGCTCGGGCGTCGACGAGGTCGCCTTCTTGTTTCTGTACCACCAGCCGCCGAACATACGCCAAAGGAATATCAGTCCTCTGAATGTCAGTTCTATGCACATTGCAATCCAGACGCCGCGCAGCCCGGCTGTAGGAGCCAGCAGAGCGGCGACAGGAATTCTGACGAGCCAAATGCTGCCGAAATTCATTATTGCAGGGATAAGAGTGTCGCCGACGCCCACGAAAGCGCCGTAGGCGACAATCGAAGCCGCATACATCGGTTCGGCCCAGGCTTCGATGCGCAGAATCTCTGTGCCGAGGCTGCTGATGGCCGTGTCGTCGGTCATTATGCCCATCATCAGCGGTGCGGCGAGATACATTATCACAGCCATGACGGTCATGACGGCCATGCCCATGCCGACGGTTATATGGCAGAACCGCTTCACGAGATCCTGCCGTCCGGCGCCGAGACTTTGCCCCACCAGAGTCGTGGCGGCGTCGCCTATGCCGAAGCCAGGCATGTAGCAAAGACTTTCGGCCGTGACGGCAAAGGCGTTGGCTGCGATGGCGACGACGCCGAGCGGGGCGACGATGATGGTTATCATGATCTGAGCGCCGCAGAAGATGGCGTGTTCGGCCGTCATGGGTGCGGCGATCTTAAAGGCGTTGCGCAGCACGTCGCGTCGCGGACGGAAACTGCCGTTGCGATGATGGCCGATGTCGAGTCCTTTCTGCCTGTAGCACAGATAATAGAGCATCAGCATGGCTGTTAGACATTCGGCCATGACTGTGCCGAGAGCCGCGCCGAGCACTCCGAGTCCGGCACCCGGCATCGTCAGGTCGAGACCGAAGAGCGAGACCGCGCGTGTCGGGAATATCAGGAAAAAATTGAAGACGACATCCATCAGACACATGCCGACATTGAGCAGACTCGGCACCTTCATGTTGCCGGCGCAGCGCAGCATGCCGCCGGCGAGATAATTGAGCGTCAGCATCGGCAGGGCGCAGACAAAGACCGAGAAGTATATGCCGGCCTCGCCGGTGATTGCGGGGTCGCCGCCGAGCCATACCGGCAGGCTGCGGGCGATGGCAAGACCGACGGCGGTGATGACGAGGCTTATGACGATGCACGATGTTATACCCTGACGCAGCACAGACCGGGCATCGGTATAGTTCTTAGCGCCTACGCGATGGGCGACCTGCACCGAGAAGCCCATCGTTATCATCGAACAGACACCCCAGAAGAGCCACAAACTGCTTGACATCAGTCCGACCGATGCGGCTGGCTGGGCGCCGAGACGTCCGACCATCGAGGCGTCGATATACTGCATCAGTATGCTCGACAGCTGGGCTAAGATGGCCGGCAACGACAGCTTGGCCGTCAGCGCTATCTGCTGCCGGAGGTTCATGCGTTCGCCGCTTTGTATCTGTGATATGTCGGCCATAGTCTGTGTGGTGTTATCTGTCAATCAAGGCTCTCAGACCGTGGGCGAGCCGATGCAGTCCTTCGGAGAGCATGGTGCGGCGCGTGGCTATGTTGAGGCGTATGTAATTGCGGTCGCCATATATTGCGCCGCTGTTGACGAGTATGCCGTCGTGGTCGGCAAGAAGTTTTTCAATCGTGTCGCCGTCGCAGTGACATGCACGGATGTCAATCCAGACGAGATAGGTCGCCTCAAGACGTGCCAGCGGCAGCTCGGGAAGTTCGCGGGCAAAGAAATCGCGTGTCAGCAGATAGTTGTCATGAAGATAGGCGACAAGAGCGTTGAGCCATGGTTCGCCCCCGTTGTAGGCTGCGATGAGACCCGCGACGCCGAAGGGGTTGACGTCGCATACTTCGTTTATGTTGACGGCTTTGTCGATGAGAGCGCGCTTCGCGGGGTCGTTGGCGATGATATTGGCAATCTGCAGGCCGGCTGTGTTGAAAGCCTTGCTCGGCGACGAACAGATGATGGCGTCGTCGGTGACGGTGGCCATCGAGACGAAGTCGAAGCCGGGCATTGTCAGTTCGCAGTGTATCTCGTCGCTGACAATGACGACGCCGTTGCGGCGGCAGATGTCGGCGATGCGGGCGAGATTGTCCCGGCTCCATACACGTCCGGCAGGATTATGCGGGTTGCAGAGCAGCAGCAGACGGTTGGCCGGGTCTGAGGCTTTTGTCTCAAGGTCGTCGAAATCAATTTCGTAAGTGAACGAGCCGTCAGGGCGGTCGATGCGGCGCAGGCGGTTTTCGACTGTGGTACAGCCGTTATTGCGTATCGACGAGAAGAAGCAGTTATAGACCGGCGTCTGTACGATGACGCCTTCGCCCGGTTTCACAAGCGCCTTGATTATGGCCGAAACCGCCGGAACGACGCCCGGAACGTAGATGACGCTCTCGCGTGCGACATGATAGCCGTGACGCCGTGAAAACCAGTTGTCGACAGCTTTGTAATACTCGTCGGGCACCGCTGTATAGCCGAAGACCCCGTGGTCGACACGCCGACGCAAAGCCTCGATGATGACAGGAGCCGTCTTGAAGTCCATGTCGGCGACCCACATAGGCAGCACGCCGTCGGCTGTCGTGTCCCATTTATAGGAAAATGTACCTCGGCGCTCGACCGATGCGTCAAAATCAAATTCAGCCATAGGAAAAGTCAGCCTTTTGTTATTATCTTGCAGTCGGCGGGGGCGAGACAGAACTCGTCCTTGATGATTTCGCCGACCGAAGGCAGTGTGATTGTGCCTGTGTGCGGGTTCTTTATCGATGTCACGGGCGAGAGTATAGTGGCTTTGACAGACGAGTCTTCGAAAGCGAGATCGCAGTCAGGGGCGAAGGTGCAGTCTTCGAGCACGAGGTCTGAGGCGTAGCACAGGGGTTGTGTGCCTGAAATCTTACATCTTACGAGGTGGAGGCGGTGAGAGTGCCAGCCGAGATACTCGCCGTTGAGTTCGCTGTCATAGACGGTGACGTCTTCGGTGTTCCAGAACGCGTCTTTAGAATTGATGACGGCATTGCGTATCACGACGTTGGTGCAGTATTGAAACGAATAGTTGCCGTCCTGGCGATAACGTTCGATATCGATATTGCGGCAGTGCATGAAGAGATAATCGGCGTTGGCAACTTCGACATCGCGCAGAGTCACGTCAGAGCAGTGCCAGAGTGTTTCGGCCGCATCGGGAATTCTTACTCCCTCGAGGCGCATATTGTCCATCTCGCGGAACATTTTCGGGGCTTCGACGAGAGTGTCGCTCATGACAAGGTTCTTGGAGTACCATAGGGCGGCGCGGGCGCCGGGAGTGAAGATACAGTTTATTACAGTGAAGCCGTCAACATGCCAGAAGGGATATTTGCCTTCAAAGCGACAGTCTTCGGCGGTGATGTCAGCACAATTCTTGAGCGCCGACTCGCCGGCGTGTATTGTGACGTTTTTGAGTGACAGATTTCTGGAGCCGAACAGCGGACGTTCGCCTCCGAAGTCGGTATTGGTGATTTCGGTTAGTTCCATATCGTTTTGTGCATAGGTTAGTCTTTGTCGGTTTTGTCAGACTCGTCGGGCGTGTCGGACAAGCCTGACAGGTCTGATACTTCCGGTTGTCTGTCTTCAGGCTCGGCGGGTTTGCGTCCGAGTGCGACCATTATGGCCTCCATCTCGTCGGGAACGATGAAAACGTCGTCGGGGCTGAGCGGTCTGATGTCTTCAAACCATTTGAATTTAGCCAGATAGAACAGGCTTTTACGAGCCATGAACAACGGTGTGGCAGCGCCGGTCGTCTCGGGCCACATTTTGATTTTCTCAGTCGTTCGGCCTTTGAAGTCAGCCGAGAGGAAGCTGCTCTGGGCCGACACGAGCTTATTAATGGTCGAGTCTGATTCTTCGGGGTACATTATTATCTCGACGTTGCCGCTGATGTCGAGGTGGCGCAGTTCGCTGTTTTCGAAGAACGCGACCATCTCTTTGCCTGAAATCTGATTGAAGAATTCGTCCTCGATATGTTCGGCTGTGAAACCGAATTCGGGCAGGCGCGCGCGGTCGACTGTCGAGTCGTTGAAATGCAGTTCGATGACGTTGCCGAATATCTGTCGGTTCTCGCTCCATATCACCGGATTGACGAACATTCTCAGCGTAGAGTCGGCTTCGGTCATTCTCATCGAGTCGCAGATGCCCTGAAGGTCGCTGCGGTAGAAACGTACACGGGGATATATCACGGCGACGTGAGTTGTGTCGATGCGTTCGCCGGCAGGTGTGCCTGCGACGGTGTCGGCCTCGAAGGTGACGGTGTCGTGCCGGGCGAATGTCTCGATATAGCGACCGTGGAGATAGAGAGTGTCACCCTCGGAGTATTCTTTTATAAGCGCTCTGCCTGTCGCGAACGAACTGTCGGCCAACTCGTTGTAGTAGCCGTAATCGGCGGTCATAATGACCTTTTTCGCTGTGTCGGTCAACACCATGCCGCCACGGGCCTCGCCATAACCGGCGCGACGGTTGTAATATATCGTATCGGCTGTGAGCGTCTGGTTTGTATTGGTGACGACTGTCGAGCGGTCGTAGAGGTTGCAGATGTCTGAATCGGTCTCGTAGACGCCTTCGCGTGTATATATCGTGCCGCGGGCATTGATGATTTCGCTGGGTGAATACAGCTCGGCGATGTGCGTGCCCGTGTTATAATAAAGCGTGTCGGTGAATATGTCGAGAGTGTCGTTTTCAGATCTCGAATTGAGATGGACGTTGACATAGAAGTTGGCTTCTTTGGTCGACGGCACATACTCGCCTTCGTGAGACGAAAGACGGTTCTGTTTGTCGGTGAGAACGCCGCCTACGTTGTAGTAGCCCAAATCGGCGTAGAGGTCATAGATGAATTCATCGGTCTCGAGCATCACATCGCGGTTGATGAGCCTGACTTTCTTGCCCGGGTCGGCGTAAAGTACGGCAAGTTCGGTGGCACCGTTGTAGTCGAGCTCGTCGGCGTAGACAAAGAGGGTGTCGCCCTGTTCCATCCTGACGTTGCCGAACGCGTTCATAGACTCTGTGTCGGGGTAGTAGTGTGCGCTGTCGCAATACATGAACATCGGGCCTTTGGTAAACTCGACGTTGCCGTTGAGCACCATAAACGAGTCGTTGTCGCTTTTGGTGAGCACGTCGGCGCGTTCGAGGAAGACACGGTTGCCCGACGCGCGGTCGGCTGTCGGCACCCGGGGAGCGATGATGATGTCGTTGCCCTTTTTGTCCCGGCCGAACATCGGTATGACAGCCGGTGTCACCGTCAGCGCTAAAGTACACAAACCGACGAGTCTGAGGGCTCGCCGGCTGCGTGATGTTTTTATGCCGTTGTCAGACATAATGATGTGTTGTTATTGTTTTATCGTGTCTTAATCCAGCCTTTGTGCTCGAACTCGCATCCGCGCCATCCGTCTTCGATTCTGACGTATGTCTCGTTTATTTTCTTCTCGAGCCAGTCGTCGACGATTTTCTGTCTGGCCGATTCCT
>USIN01000092.1 GCA_900554715.1 uncultured Bacteroidales bacterium | reverse complement strand
CGTCGCGCGAGGAAGTCATCGCCGCACGTGAAGCGCGCGAGGCCCGCGAACGCGGCGACAGCGTCACCGTGAAAGAGGACAACGAGAAGAAGGCTCCGGCCCGCTCGACAAAGCGTTCGACCAAGCGCTCGTCTAAAAAAGTCAAGGAGCCCAAGCAGCAGAAAGCGTCGAACAACTCAGGCGCCGCCCGCTCAGTGCGCCGCCGCAAGTAAAAAATTTCTACAACAATATGTATAACACCGAGGCCGGGAGTCGTGTGACTTCCCGGCCTCGGTTGTTAATTGAGATAAGTTTTTTTGATGATAATTTACTGATGCTTTTCGCTATAAATTTTTCTAATCAGGCATTTGACAGCCTCGGGGTCGTTGAAGAAGGCCGGCGAGACACGGTAACCGACAATCGGCGCTTCGTAGATGCCTAACTTTTTGGATTTGAATACTTGCTCACAATCTAAATTAGCCGACGCCTCGGCTTCGTCAACCAACAACGCCAGACGTACATAAAGGCCTTCGGACTGCATCCATATAGCCATTGACTCGACATAATCGCCATATTTCTTTTTGATTTCAGGCATAATCTTTTCCTGTAAAGCTTTAAGCCGTTTGACAGACTCGGCATCAGTCGGCAAAATATGTTCGGGATGTATAAAATCAGCCTCAAACATAGCGATATGTCCTTTTTCAACAGCCTCGACAGTAGGGAAAGCTGATGTTTTAACTCCATAACTTGTGAAGTCCCTGTAATAGTCGGCGACCAACGAGGATTCAAAATCGGGGAAAGGAGGTGCCATAAGAAAGCTGTCGGCCAAGCTGACCATTTCCTCGGCAAGGGAATTTGCTCCGGCGCTATCGCTATTTCGAGCGCATTTGCCAATTGTATCGAAAATCGAAACAAAACGGCCGCAATTTGTAGCCCCAACTTCATATTCACAGTCAACGACACCCTTGTCAGAATATACGAAGTAGGATACTTGCGGCTCCTCCTCATTCATATAGTCTCCTGCTGTCGAAGTAACTACATCAATCAATCTGTCGAAAGCATGGACAAATGAATCATCGACGCAAATGGCATATTTGGTAGGAAACCGACCAATCGCATTCCCGGCATCATCATAACAGATGGTATCAATTTCAAATATTATTGAATCACGCGCCGCAGAAAGACCAAGGTGTTCAATCACATCACTGCCGCGAAAGCAATCGATACCCCTGCCGGTAGCAAAAGTCGAGGCACGATAATCGTCCATAAAGTCCTGATTGTTTATGACGCTTCGCGCCATAAGGTCCATAGCTTTGGCCGACGGAAAGGCAAGAGCGCTCAAAATAATCAGACAAAGTAATTTTAAATGTTTTATCGCCATGATAGTTGATTTGGTATTAGCTCGCAAATATACGGCTATTTTTCATTTATGTAAGACGCAAGCACATATTTTTCATAGCCTCGTACACCCGTAGGATTGAAAAGTGTGTTTTTCATCCTTGTTTTTGGGTTGAAAAGTGTATGAAATCGTTGTTGTTTTGGATTGAAAAGTGTAAATTTGTGAGGTGAATTTAGATTGAAAAGTGTAAATGCCGAGATTAAACATCTGAAAATATGCTATATAGAAAAATCGAGCCGATAATCAACAGTTACTTCAAATCGAGAAGTGACAAGGTGCTCGTCGTGACAGGTGCGCGACAGACGGGTAAATCGTATATAATCCGCCACTGCGCCGCTCAATATTTCAAGAATGTGGTCGAAATAAACCTGATTGAGGATGCCGAAGGGCCGCGCCTCTTCGATAAGGTCCGCACGACCGATGACTTCTATATGGCTCTCGCCGCGTTTACGTCGAAACAGCTCGGCAGCTTCTCGGATACATTGATTTTTCTCGATGAGATTCAGGAATATCCGCAATTATTCACACTCATCAAGTTTCTACGCGAAGAAGGCCGGTACAGGTATGTCGCAAGCGGATCGCTACTCGGCGTGACGCTGAAAAAATCGTCATCAATACCCCTCGGCAGCATAGACATACTGAAAATGTATCCTCTCGATTTTGAGGAATTTCTGATAGCCAACGACTTCGGAGAGCCGGCTATAAAGGCTATGCGTGAAAACTTCAAAAGTATGAAGAGTATGCCAGAGGGAATACATCAACGCTTGATGGACCTCTATAAACGGTATCTGCTCGTCGGAGGCCTGCCCGAGGCAGTCAACAAATTTCTCGAGACCCGCGACCTTATTCAGGTGAGAGCCGTGCAGCAGACCATCGCCGAACTCTACCGCCTCGACGCATCAAAATATGACCGTGAACATTCGCTGAAAATAGGCCGTATCTACAGCCTCATTCCGTCGAATATGGAAAACAAGAAAAAGCGCGTCGTCTACAAGGATATTGAGAATCAGAGCGGCAAACGGTCGGCCGACTATGAGGAAGAAATGGAATATCTCGTCAGCTCGGGCATAGCGCTCGAAGTCAAAGCCATCTCCAATCCTAAATTCCCCTTGGTCGAAACGGAGCAGAAAAACCTGATGAAACTGTATCTCAACGATCCGGGACTGCTGACTTCGGCTCTATATCGCAATAACCCCGTGCCGGTACTCAACAATGAATCAGGCATTAACCTCGGTTCGGTTTATGAATGCGCCGTGGCTTGCCAGTTAGCGGCCAATGACAACAGCCTGTTCTATTACGACAACCGCAGTCGCGGCGAGGTCGACTTTCTTATTGACGATTATTCGACATTGTCTGTCGTACCGATTGAAGTCAAATCGGGTAAAGACTACAAACGCCACGTTGCCATCAGCCGCTTTGTCTCAAACGAAGAATATGGTGTCAGACAAGCCTACGTTATTTCAAATAACCGAGAAGTCGAATGCGACGGCAAAATTTGCTATATACCCATATATTACACCATCTTTTTCGACAATCGCCTCCAGTCTAACAATCCGATACTGATATAAACGGCTCCGTATCGGCCAAATTTGGTAATAAGAATGCGCCATTTTTGGTAATGAAAACCGGCCAAATCTGGTAATCGCGATGGTCGGGGCGCTATTTTTTTGCTGATTCGGGATTATTTGCCTAAGTTTGCATAGTAACTATAACCAATTATCTTTGCCATGAAACTGAAATATACTCTTGCCTTGGCCGCGGCCGCGACATTCGCTCTGCCGGCCTTCTCACAGTCTGTCGAACAGATCACTATCAAAGACAAGACATACGACGCGCGTCTTATGCTCAAACGCGATATAGGTCCGGGCACGACATACATGCGATACCGCATGCCTGATTTTCCGCTCAACTTCAATCTCATGATTGTCGACCTCAACAACGAATACAACACGGTCGAGAACATGCAGGGCGGCGAACAGCTGTGCAAGACCGAACTTCTCGAAAGCGCCGCCGCCCGTTACACGACCGACGAGAAACGTGTCGTCGGCGGAGCCAACGCCAATTTCTGGATCGTCACCGGACAGCGTCCCTGGGAAGACCTTATACTCGGCGCACAGCTTGGCGGCAGTGTGCGCAACGGCGAAATAATCACCGAGACAACAAATACATGGGACGTCTGGTGGTGGGAGACACCGGCCATCGCAGCCATCGACTCGAAGAAAACTGCCGTTATCGACCGTATGCGCTGGGAAGGTCACATCATCAACGAAAAGATAGGCTCACCCGAATTCTTTCAGTGCAACAAGGTGGTGCATCCCGACGAGATAACGCTCTACAACCACTTCTTCGGCCGCGACAAGCAGTTTCAGCCCGTCGATGTTTATGACGACAGCGGCGTTGCCCACTGGCGCGTAGTCGAAGGGCAGTGCACCGAGGTCTACCTCAACCTCGACGAGGGCGAGCAGTGGATGGCCGGACGCCCGATGAAATGCACCGTCATGGACGTCAAAACCGACGCCGGCACGGGCACTCTCGGCGACTATGACCTTGCTATCGTAGGCCGCGGCTTCAACAAAGACAACCTCGCCAAGCTCGTCCCGGGCGACAAGGTGACGGTCGACCACGGCTGGACCTCGTATGCCGACGGCTCGCGTCCCGAACTCGTCGAGCTCGTGGCCGGCAACACGATACTGATGCGCAACGGCGTGCTCGAAGACTATAATTATACCGACGACTACAACAAGATGGTATATTCGCGCACGGCCTATGGCTCATCTGCCGACGGCAAGACTCTTTACATCATCACGATTGATAAGGTGCCAGACCCCAGATGGGGCACAAGCATCGGCGTCACCACCGAAGAAGAGTGCTATATCATGAAACACTTCGGCTGTGTCAACCTCACAGGTTTCGACGGCGGCGGCTCGGCCCAGATGCTCATCGAAGGCAAAGTCATCAACAAGACGACAGAGTCATACCCGCGAGCTGTCGCCAACGGCATGATGGTCTATGACACCGCTCCGGCAGACGACGTCATCACCCGCATCGAATTTGACGACGTGGACATCACAGTGCCCAATCTCTCGACGTCATCGCCCAGAATCTTAGGATACAACAAATACGGCTCGCTCATAGACCACGATGTCAAAGACGTCGTCTTCACCTGCGAGGAAGCCATAGGCACCTGCGACGGCAACCGCTACACGGCAGGCGACCATGCCGCCACCGGAAAACTGACAGCCACTCTCGGCAACGCATCAGTCTCAAAAGACATCACCGTCGTCGAAGCGCAGCTCGGACTAAGACTCAAGCCGGTGCTTATCGACTCGCGCCGCAGCTATCCCGTCGAAATAACCGCCACGTCAGAAAACGGCATCTTCAATATCGACCCCGCGACTGTAGACTGGACCATAGAAGACCCGGCCATAGCGACAATCGGCGCCGACGGTGTACTCAAAGGGCTTAAGAACGGCAGCACGACTCTGACCGGCACAATCGGCAGATTTACCGACCGCACCACCGTCACCGTTGAAATACCTGACGACATCACCATGACCGCACCGTCGTGGGAACAATGGACAGCCAAAGGCGCCAGCGGCATCTCGGGCACGACACTCAGCGCCGACGGCACCATCTCGTTCAACTTCGGCAGCCCGCGCGACCCTGCAATCACACTGACAAAAGACTTTAACTTCTACAGCCTCCCTGACAAAATCACACTTTCGTTCACATCGAGCGCCGCCATCTCGAGCATCACACTCGATATGCGTACACGCAACCATGCCAAAGCCAACCAGGTGATAGTAAAAGGACCGGAAGAAGGCGATTTTGCCGCGGGCACAGAAAACACAATCGAGTTCCCGATCAGTGCGGCCGGCGACCCGCTTGACATGGCCACATATCCGCTGACTGTAAAGACCCTCAAAATCTCGCTCAACAAAAATGTCACGGCCAAAGGCGAACACAGCATAAAACTCGGCGACCTCACGGCACATTATAACGGAGCCGGAGCAGTCGCCGACATAGCCGTCGCCGACAGTCAGAGACTCACGCTCTCGCCCAATCCCGTAGACCCAGGAGCGACCGTCACCGTCGGCACGGCAGACGACGAGGCCGAAATAACAGTCTTCGACCTCTCGGGCGCCGTGGTATCGGCATCGGCAGGCAACAGCTTCACAGCTCCGTCGGCAGCCGGCATATACATAGTGACCGTCAAAGACAACTCTGACATCAAAACAGCCAAGCTTATCGTGAGATAACCAATCATAGACAATGAGATATAGATTATTAGCACTATCACTGGCTCTTGGAGCCGTAACGGCAGACATAGCCGCAGAAAGCATCAGCCTTGAAGGCACTGATTATGACTACAATATACTGATTGAACAGGAAATCGGCCCGGGTGTGAGATACAGACGCCTGCGTTTCCCGTCATATCCGCTTAACGTTAACCTGCTGACTGTCGATCTTACCAATCCCTACAACCGCATCGAAACCACCATCGCCAACGAGTCGGCCTCGGGCACCGAATCACTTGCCAAAGCCGCCGAGCGCCAGTCGGGCGCCGGCCATCGGGCGATTGCCGGCGCCAACGCCAACTTCTGGATTGTGGCGTCACAGCCCGAGTATCCCAACCTCGCAGGTACAACGCGCAATGTCAGCCTGCGCAACGGCAAGATTGTCACCGAATCAAACCAGCACCGTGACCAGTTTGACTGGGGCACACTCAGCACAGGCATCGTCGCCCTCGACTATGACAAAAAGATGTATGTCGACTACTGCACTTCGTCAATAAAGGCCACCAACGAAAAAATCGGCTCTATTGAAGTACACCAGTGCAACAAAGGTGTCCATTTCGACGAGTGCGGCATGTATAACAGCTACTACGGCGCCACTAAAGCCTTCATGCCCATCACCACCGACTATAAGGACGACATCGCCAACGACGCCACCGAGGTGATTCTCGACATCGACGAAGGCCAGAAATGGACAGGCGGCGAAGACATCGTCTTTACCGTGCGCGAAGTACGCACAGATGCCGGCACCGGCACACTCGGCGACCACGATCTCGCTCTCGTCGGACGCGGCGACAGCCGCACACAGCTGGCATCGCTCGCGCCGGGTGACAAAGTGACGCTGAAATGCACCTGGACGTTCAACCCCGACACCGACGAGGCCGTCACTCCGCTTGTCGAACAGGCCATCGGCGGCAATGCCATCGTCATGCGCGACGGCGAGCTTACCCGGCAGAACGAGATACTGCCATACAACAGTCAGGTCTATTCGCGCACAGGCTACGGCACATCGACCGACGGCAAGACGCTGTATATCATCGTCATCGACCGGTCGACCGACCCGGTCTACGGTCTGTCGGCAGGCTGCAACACCACGAAGATGTGTGAGATAGCACGTCACTTCGGATGCGCCAACCTGTCGAACTTCGACGCCGGCGGCTCAGCCGAGATGTTTGTCAACGGCTCGGTCATCAACAAGACAACCGAGAGCCAGCCCCGCGCCGTCGCCAACGGCTGGCTTATCTACTCGACCGCACCCGAAGACGATGACGCCGTGACGCGCATCGAGTTCAACGACCCCGAACTGAAAGCTCCGGTCTACTCGTCGTTCGAGCCCACGGTCATCGCCTACAACAAATAC
>USIN01000091.1 GCA_900554715.1 uncultured Bacteroidales bacterium | reverse complement strand
AGCAGTTCGTGCGCGACGGGATGCCGCAGCTCGCGTTTGCGGGGCGGTCGAACGTCGGCAAATCGTCGCTGATAAATATGCTGACAGGACGCAAATCTCTCGCCATGACATCGTCGACGCCGGGTAAGACTATGCTTATCAACCACTTCCTTGTCAACGATGAGTGGTATATAGTCGATCTTCCCGGCTATGGCTATGCCGCCCGCAGCAAGGCCGGCCGCGAGGAAATAGACCGCATCATCAAGAGTTATATACTCGGCCGCGAGCAGATGACCAATCTGTTTGTACTGGTCGATTCGCGTCTTAAGCCTCAGAAAATCGATCTTGAGTTCATGAGTTGGCTCGGTGAAAACGGCGTGCCGTTCAGCATAGTGTTTACCAAACTTGATAAACTCAGCCCGTCGGCGGCAAAAAAGATGACGTCGGAGTATTGCGCCACGCTGCTTGAGCAGTGGGAGGAACTGCCGCCGATATTCATGACTTCAAGCGAGGACATGCGCGGCCGCGAAGCGCTTCTCGACTATATCGAGGAGATGAACAAATTGCCGCTCTGACGAACCATCGGCCTTTTCATAATGTTATAATCGAAAAAAAAGATGCATTATGGAAAAGAAAAAAAACGATAAAACAGATAAATCTGATTTCCCGGGTGTTGCCATTGACAAAGCCGATGACGACAAGGCGACGCCACGCGACGTTAAGGACGAGCCGCGCCGTCTCAACAATAACCCTCGGAACGACGATATGTAAATTATCAATAAATTTATCACCTATTTATGATGCGTCAGGATTATTTTGTAATTTTGGCGCATCAATCATTAATAACAGGTGACCAATGGAGGATAATTTCTTTACATCGGATGAGCGCACTCGTCTCATCCCCCTGACAGCACAATTGCTCCGGCAACTTGACGGGGCTTTGCAGCCGGGCGATTTCAGCCGGGTCAAGAATCTGATTTCACGCGGCGTAAGCGAAGGAAAATGTCACCGTGACCGTTTTGGCTTCAATCAGGTGATGAGGAGCGTGACAACAGCATCGGTTCTGTGCAGCGCCATCAGTCCTGACCGTAATATGGTCATAGCATTGCTGATATATAATTTCTGTCGCGCAGGTCTCATGACAGTTGACGATGTGAAGAAAGAGTGGGGCGATGATATAGCGAAACTTGTCGGCGGTCTCCTGAAAGTGTCGACACTCTACAGCCGTCACTCTTCGGCATGGACGGAGAATTTCAGAAACCTGCTGCTCACTTTCGCCGAAGACATAAGAGTCATCATAACCATGATTGTCGACCGTCTGACTCTGATGAGGGCCATCAACCATCATCCCAATCAGCAGGCTGTCTGCGATATCGCCTGCGAGGTGAGCTACCTGTATGCGCCGTTGGCCCACCGTCTCGGATTATACAAGATAAAGTCTGAGCTTGAGGATATGTCGCTCAAATATACCAATCGCGAGATATACACCCAGATAGCGCACAAACTCAACGAAACCAAGGCGACGCGCGACGCTTACATAGCCGCGTTTATCAAGCCTATCAAAGAACGTCTCGAGGCCGAGGGACTGAAGTTTGAGATCAAAGGCCGCACCAAATCGATTTATTCGATCTGGAACAAGATGAAAAAGCAGAAGAACGATGTCGAACAGATATACGACCTCTTTGCCATAAGAATCATCCTCGATGTCGACCAGGAGCATGAAAAGAGCCGCTGCTGGCTTGTCTACTCGCTGATCACCGATATGTACCGGCCGAATCCGTCGCGCCTCAAAGACTGGCTCAGCATACCGAAGAGCAATGGCTATGAATCGCTCCATATAACGGTCTACGGCCCCGAATCGAGATGGGTCGAGGTGCAGATCAGAAGCCGGCGCATGGACGTCATAGCCGAGAAAGGCCTCGCCGCTCACTGGAAATACAAAGGCATCAAAAGCGAGGACAATCTCGACACGTGGATGAACAATGTCCGCGATATCCTCGAGACAGCCGACAGCGGCCCGATGGAGCTGATGAAGAATCTGAAGATGGATGTCTATGACAAAGAAGTCTTCGTCTTCACGCCCAAAGGAGACCTTTACAAGCTGCCGAGCGGAGCGTCGTTGCTCGATTTCGCCTTCAATATACACACCAATCTGGGCTGTCAGTGTACCGGCGGCCGTGTCAACGGCAAGAACCGCAAGCTCAACTACAAACTGCAGAGCGGTGACACCGTCGAGATATTCACGTCGTCGCAGCAGGTGCCCAAGCGCGACTGGCTCAATTTTGTCGTGACTTCGAAAGCCCGCAACAAAATCCGTGTCGTGCTGAAAGACCGCGAGAGCCACGTAGCCGAACTCGGCAAGGAACTTCTGCAGCGGCGTCTGAAGAACCGCAAACTCGAGGTCGACGAGGGCCGTATGTCGAAGGTCGCCAAAAAGATGGGCTACAAGACACTCACAGATTTCAACATGGCAATAGGCAGCGAGACCCTCGACGTCAACGATGTCATCGAAGCCTTGAGCAATTTCGATAAAAAGAATGTGGAAGAGGGTGAGAAAGTCTCGGCAAGCGAATTTGTACTTCAGCAGACAGACGCCGACGACAAGAACGACAGCAATTCAGACGTGCTTGTCATCGGCAACAACATAAAGGGCTTGAACTACAGGCTCGCAAAATGCTGCAATCCGATTTTCGGCGACGATGTTTTCGGCTTTGTATCATCTGAGGGGGTAGTGAAGATCCATCGTACAGACTGTCCCAATGCGGCGAATATACGTGACAAATATCCCTACCGTCTTATACGCACGCGCTGGAGCGGCAATCATGGATCAGAGTTCGGCGCTACGCTGAGAATCGTCGGCCAGGATGACATAGGCATCGTCACCAACATCACGTCAATCATAAGCAAGGAGAAGACCGCTTCGCTGAGAAGTATCACTGTCGACAGCAATGACGGCCTCTTCCAGTGCTACGTCGTAGTCGGCATCAGTGACACGACAGCGCTCAACCAGTTGATAAAGAAATTAAAAACCGTAAAAGGAGTAAAAGATGTTCAACGCAGCAAATAAATCTATTGCCGCTGTTCTGATAGCCGCGGCCCTTGTCTCATGTGGAGAGAACAACAAAGAAAAAGCTCAGGCGCTTCTCGACGAGGCGTCGTCATTGGTTGAATGCGGCAACTATAGCGCGGCCATTGAGGTCATTGACACTCTCGACTGCCGTTATGCCAAGGAAATTGAAGTCAGAAAACAGGGTATGCTTTACCGCGCGAGAGCGGTCGAGGGCCTGGCAAAGGACAGTATCATAGCGGCCGACGACATGCTGACCCGCAGCCTACAGCAGATAGAGGCGCGGGAGAAAGATTTCGAGCATGTAGAACTACCAAACGGTATCGACGGATATTTTATCGCCAAAAGCATTTATGACAAAAATGCTATGAACAAGACCGGCATACAGCCGCGTGTTGATGACAGCGAGGGTTACTTCCAGCTCGCGGTCAACATCCACGGTCGTAAAATCGGTTTCGAGCGTGTTTCCGTGAATGACGGAGGCAATGTTGTTACGACTGTCGCAGTCAAACCCGAGCGTCTTGTTTCGGTCGAAGGGTCAGAGCTGGTCGTTTTGACGCAGGAAGAAGCCACACCGCTTGTCGAAGCGCTCAAGGCCAATCCCGCCATCGACGAGTATAAGCTTTGCGGTTCTAAGGGCACGATACCGGTTAAACTGACGCCCAAGATGCGTGAAGCCATTGTCGGCAGCTATGAATATGCCATGAGCCTGCAGGCAAGCCGTCTCGCGCAGATTAAACGTGAGAAATTCGAGCGTCAGCTACAGATGGCCCGCGATCAGATAGCCAACTCGCTGCCCTCACAGTCCCTCTCGTCTGAGCCAGCCGAAGATTGAATCATAGACCTCTTCCCTGACGTCGGGGCGCGACAGCACGAGGTCGTGGATGCCGTCGTCAACAGTGACTTCGGTGACGTCGCAGCCGAGGCGCCGACCATATTTCGATATATCTTTGATATTGAGCACCACGTCGTTATGCTGATATTCCGGCGTCCAGCGGTCGGCAGTGTAGCTGCTGTCGCTGTGCATCAGCAGCACGGGTACTTTGATGTCTGATTTTTTGTGGAGATAGTTCTGGGCGCGTGTGACGGCACCGAGCCATCCGGCTCGCGCCTTCTCGGGTCTGACGACTTTCCAGTCGGTGTTATAGTCCCATTCGCCGTGATATTGCTTTAGCAGAGATTCGGCATAGCCGCTGTTATTGCCCTGCGAGAAAGCCAGATTCGGCAGAGCGCGTCCGATGCCGCCCACAGTCGGTATAAGGAAGTCGCGCATGAATCCATTGAAATTCCATTCGAGAAAGGGGCTGTTGAGCATCAGCGCGACAATGCTGCTGTCATTGCGGTTGTTGAGGTAGTATGACGAAGTCAGTCCGCCGGTCGAGTGTCCCATGAGGATGATGCGGTCGACGCCGTCGTGCTTCATTATGCTGACAGCCGAGTCGATGTCAGCGAAGTATTCTTTCATGTCGCGGGCGTCGAATTTCTTTTGGCCGGGGAGGATAGAGCGACCGTATTTGCGGAGGTCGACTGCATAGAACTGATAGCATGAATCGACGAAATGGTCGCCCATATCTTTTTGAAAAAAATAATCGTTATAGCCGTGGATATATAGAACGCCGGTTTTGCCGCCGCATGGTGATTTTTTGCGGATAACTGTCGAACGCACTTTGCCCTGATAGTCGTCGGGTTGTTCGACATAACGCATTTCGTAGCCGTCGCCGAGGATGTCGGGTTGCCATTGCTCCGCCACAGAAACGATGACGGCGAGAGTAAACAATAGTGAGAGATATAATTTTTTCATGCTGAAAAATGATGAATATAAAATAAAGCTGTCTGAAAACAAAAAAGTTCAGACAGCTTCATTTTATCTCTTAAAAAATCACTTACTCGGCGTTGTCAGCTTTCTCGGCAGCCTCGGCGGCTTCGTCTTCTTTGATTTCGTCTTCTTTGAATTTGGTTACGCCCGCCGCGATGAGCTGGTTATACCAGGAGAAAACTTTTTTGATGTCGTTGTTATAGACGCGGTCGGGGTCAAATTCGGGCAGAACTTCGCCGAAATAGGCGCGCAGGGCGTTGTCGTCGGCAAATTTCTTGAGGTCGACCGGCTGTGAGTCGTTTGCTTTGGCGATTTTGTCGAACACTTCGGCCAAAGGCATGTCTTCGCCCTGAGTGTATATAGATACATCGTTGAGTGATATGACTTTATCGTGAGCGTATGCAGGTGTGCGCTTGCCGGTCGAGAGCGATTCGACGATGAGCATGTTCTTGCCTTGGCTTACAAGTTTATACAGACCCGGTTTGCCTGCTATTGAAAGGATTCTTCTGATCATTGTTGATAAAAATTTCGGTTATTGGTTTTAATTTTTAATCCGGCTACAAAAATAATACTTTCGATTGAAAAACCATCGATTATTGTGTAACTTTGTATTCCTAAAATGTAGAGTCACCGATGAAACAATATCTAAAGAATATATTACAGCTCATTCTATCGCCGACAAAAGGCTGGGAAGACATATCCGCCGCAGTAGAGAACCCCGATACAGTGGCTTCGAAAGGGTATTATCCGTTGCTCGCGGTAGCGTCATTGTCGGTATTTGCCAGATTGTTCTACGACCACAGTCTTGGCTTTGTGACTGTAGTGATGCTCGCGGTAGCTCTTTTCGGCACATATTTCATATCGTTCTATGTCGGCCGCATCGCTCTCGAATCATTATTAAAAAATGTAGTCACGGGTGAACCGAACGTTACGAAGATTACATTGTTTATCTTATATACGCTCGGTCTGTCGGTCATCATCGAGATTATCGAGAACTGTGTGCCGACATCGCTGACGCCTATAAAATTTCTGCCGCTGTTTGTGGCACTTATAATTTACAGGGCATCGGCTTATATGGCCGTAAAGCCAGACAACGAGCTGAGATTTCTTTTTATAAGCGTGGCAGTGCTGTTGGTTATGCCGATACTGATAATGCTGCTTCTGACAAATCTTATCAATTGAAAAAATGAATACAAAAGACATCAATATAAAAAACCGGCGCGCTAATTTCGATTATGAAATCAGCGAGACTTTCACTGCCGGCATTGTGCTGACGGGCACAGAGATAAAGGCTCTGCGAAACGGCAAGGCGAGTCTCGTAGACAGTTTCTGCTATGTCAACAACGGCGAGGTATGGGTCAAAAACATGTATATAGCCGAATATTTCTACGGCACATATAACAACCATGAGACGCGCCGTGACCGAAAACTTTTGCTCAACCGCAAGGAAATCAACCGTCTGTCGCGCAGCGGTAAAGAAACCGGCTTTACTATCGTGCCGATGCGCCTGTTTATCAACGACCGCGGTCTGGCTAAACTTGTTATCGGCATCGGCCGCGGTAAAAAGGAATATGACAAACGTCAGTCAATCAAGGAGCGTGAAGACAAACGTTCGATGGCGCGGATGTTTCAGAAAAAGTAACCTGAAAGGGTCAGACGCGTCTGAGTATAAGCATAAATTTACGGTGGTGGTCGTCGCTGATGCCAAGCAAGCGGAGGTCACCGCCTTCTTTTATGCCCAGTTTCGAGCGCAGGGCATCGGCGCTGATGTCGAAGTTGCGTGTGGCAACGCTGATGACAGGGTATGTCTTTTTGAGCCGTTTGATGTTTTTTGATTCGTAGGTGATGAGTTCGACGACTTCATAGGCGGTGCCTGGGAAATCATCGCGCTTTTCATCAGAAAAGAACACCATCGTATTGGGCGCGGGCTTTCTGAGGCCGTAGCGGCTGCAAATCAGTTTTGGGACGCCGGCTTTCATCAGTGCGGGCCACGGTTCATAGACGTAGTCGCCGACAGACGGTGTGCCGTAGACCGGCACCGGCGCATCGGTCTCTTCAGGGCGGCTGAATGTAAAACAATTCTCACTGCCGTCGTTTAGTATCGTCACGGCTTCAATAGACGGGTATGATTCAGTGTGGGGCGCGATGACAGCAATCAGCTCCTTACACTCGGTCGCAGTCCCCAGCGATATGATTCTGGATGTTCCCGGC
>USIN01000090.1 GCA_900554715.1 uncultured Bacteroidales bacterium | reverse complement strand
GAGCTGAGCGGGCGTGAAGAGATAGTCGATGGCATTGGCGTCGGTGACGAAATTGTAGGAAGCGGCCGGCGCGAGGGCGTAGAGTGTGGCCCAGCAGTCGCGGGTACGTCGCGCCGTATCGGCGACCTTGCCGGCGAGCGCTTTGTCGCGAGCCGAGAGCCAGGTAGTGAAGTCGTCGCTCATGATATGCTTTAGCGAGACCGCGTCGAGACCCGGGTCATGGGCGACGGCGATTAAGTCGTTGACACTGCGGGCGTTGTGCCATTTGCCTTTTATGTCTTTGACGGGATAGGGGAGTGAGGGGTCGAGTGTATATATGAGATCGAAGAAATAGCAGTCGGCATCGCGCGCGATTAGGCGGGGGTATTTGCCGGCGATAGCTTCGAGTCCGCATGAACGCATGTAGACATACAGCAGGGCGTCAGGGCTTGCCAGCAGTTCTTTGTATGTCGAGGCATTCGCCCACAGCTCGGCGGCGATTTCGGCCGGTGTGACGATGCTGTTGCCTTTGACCCCCGTGAACGGCATGTCGGGGTCGAGCAACAGGCAGACGGCATAGAGGCCGGCCCTGTGGTTGTGGGGATAGAGTTCTTCGGCTATGTTGTCGATTTCGACGGCCGTCTCGGGGCGTCCGAGGTCCATGAACCATTGCTTTAGAGTGCCGCTGTAGAGATATTTTATGGCGAGGGTCTGGTCGTTCCACATCATAGCGGCCAGTTCGGCAGGGCTTTGGGCTATCTGGTTGCGCGACGAGTTGAAAATGATTCTGAATCCGGTGGCGTTCTTGTGGTAGTCGGCCATATCAAAGACCGTCTCGCCTGCGGCCCAGCGTTTTATCGTGGCGAAGTCGGCGCGCTGCGCGATGTCGCGGCGTGTGAGTGCCTTGATGAGCGAGAGAGAGTGGGGCGACATGTCGTCGGGATAGGGGAGCGCCTCGTTCTGTTTCTTCATGATGAGCTCGCGCTCGTTGCCGCGGAGGCTGTCTTCGCCTATCCACAGGGCAAGCAGCGACATGCCCATGGCGTAGTAGTCGCTCTTGCGGTCGACGTCTATGAGCCGGCGGTCGATGCTGATATAACATTCGGGAGCAGCATAGACAGGTGTGCGTCCGCTGTCGATTTTACAGCGGCCGTCGGCGGCGATGCCGCGTGCGATGCCGAAGTCGGCGAGCACGAAGCGGCGGTGTGAATCGTCGGCATAGAGAAAATTGGCCGGTTTGATGTCGCGGTGCAATATCCTGTGGCTATGGCAGAAATCGATGGCCGAGGCCATGTTAAGCGCTATTTCGCGGAAGCGTTTTTCGTCGCCGCGGATGTTTTCGCCTTCGAGACCTCCGGCAGGATAATAGCGCTGCACCTCATAATATCGTTCGACCGACGGGTCGTCGGGGTCGTGCCACACGCCGTGGTCATAGACGTCGACTGTCAGGCCGTTGCCTCGTGCGCGGCATAGGCGGCCGATGACGCCGTCGTCGGGACGGTGCCCCGGACGATAGAGTTTGATGGCGAAGCTGTTGCCGCCGTTTTCGGCCAAAAGCACGGAAGCCTCGCCTGTGGCAGACGACAGGCGTCTGATGACTTTGAAATCGAGTTTGCCGAGCCTGTAGCTGTCACGGTCGGCAGGAAGCGCCGCGCCGCCGCCATTGTCGTTGACGACAGCGGTGCCACTGGTGGCGATGGCGGTACCTCCTGAGGCAACCGCTGTTCCGCCGCCGGCGATTGCCGTGCCGCTGCCTGGAGCTATATACGTGCCTGTGCCGGGGTCGTCGATACCGGCCGTGCCTGAGGGCGAAGTCGACGGAGGTGGTGACGGTATGGGTGTTTTTGTACTCATGGTCGTAGTTGTGATAAACGTTAAATCAGATGTTTACGCAGTCAGTGCCTGCGGCGCGGGTCTTGACTTCGATTTCGCGGTAGATCCACTTGCCGCCGAGTTCGGGGCGGTAACATTCAGACGGCGTTGAATGGTGGCAGCCACACCAGTTGCATATCCATCCGTCTTTGACTCGGCTGCGTGTCGTTACTTCAGTCATGACAACGATGTGGCAGGCTGTGAAGAAATTGCGCTGCTCTTCGGCATTCATAGCCTCATCGGGCACGATGGCGTCGAGGGCGGCCTGCATCTTTCAGACGGTAGGCGGCAATGGCGTCGGCGGCCGACGAGCTGCCGACTTTGAACCGCCGGCGTTCTTTCACGGCGAAGTTGCCGCCGGCATTGCCGTTATCCGCGTCTTTGCCGCCGCTGCTGTCGGCCGGTGTGTTGCCGGCCATAGACATCAGGCTGTCGTAGTCGGCGAGAGTGCGCCGCTCTTCGTCTGTGAGGCTGATGGCATTGTCGTCGAGATTGATTACCCGGGCGTCGCCGTCAGCGTCGGCGCTGATGATGCCGGCATCAGTGAGTTCGGCTTCGAGTTCGGCCAGTTCGAGTGCCAGACGGTGTGCTTCGGCCACCCGCGGATCATCTTTGACACGCTCGATCATCTTCAGGGCCATGTCGTTGAGCGGCTGAGAGCATACGCGGCAGAAGCTACGCTGATTATGTGCTCCGCACCGGGGACAGCGGATGCCTTCGCGCGGATTGCCGCACTCGGCGCAGAAACGGTCGTCGTGGTCCATCGGAGCGCCGCAGAATGAACAGCGGTCCGTGACGAGGCTGTGGCCGCATACCGGGCATATAGCCATGCCCTGAGCCACTTCGGCGTGACAGTTGGGACATGTGTGGGATGACGACACAGGCTCGCCGCACTCTTCACAAAAAGCGGCACCCGTTGTCAGGCGCGCACCGCAGCGCCGGCAGTGGCTGGAGTTGTCACCGTCGTCGGTCTTGCGCAGTTCGGCATAGTGTTCGGCCTGGCGGTAGAGTCTGTTGTCAGGTGTGTCGAAGTGTTTGTCGTGGTAGTGTGTCATTATTCGTATTATGGTTAAAGTCAGTGAAAAAGAGGTAAAAACAGACGTGAGGCGCCGCGTCCGCCGATAGCTGTATAACTATAGGCCGCGCGCAGCAGTAGTCGTTGGCGTGGCTTGGAAGTTGCGTTGAGGGCGCGGTCGAGCATCGTGCGCCCGACGGTGTTGTTCTCGCGGGCACATAGTCCGGCGGTGATGGCGCGTTTGAGTTCGACAATGTCGGCCTCAGCCCCTTTAATGGTTGCTTTTATGGTGTCGAGAGCGTGATTGAGTCGGTCGGCGTCGGCAGCAAAGCTTGTGCCTGTTATCGATTGGTCGCCGGCGATGACGTCGACGGTGATTTCGCTGCCGGCGAAGACTGTGACCGGATTGAGCGCGAGGATGCGCTGGCCGTATTCTATATCGTTCCAGCGCATAACGCTTTCGTTCCAGCCTCCGGCGCGGCGGGCGAGTGCGGTGCTGACGCAGTAACGCTGCGGCGCCATTGAGCCCTCGAAGATGTTGCGGCGTGCCAGATTGCATGGGTTGAAGGGCTTGACCGATGCGTGATTGCCTTCGTGGAGCAATATGTTCCAGCCGATAAGCGACGCGTCGGGATTGGCTTCGATGACCCCGATGACACGGGCGATATGATTGGGACGCATCGTGTCGTCAGAATCGAAAAACATCGTCCATGGAGCCGATGCCGCGGACAGACCGATGTTGCGGGCTGCTGAGGCGCCGGGCGTCGAGCATTCGAGTATTCTGATGGTCAGGCCGCTGTCTGCCATGCTGTCGCTCCAGCGCCCGAGCACGGCGAGGGTGTCGTCGGTCGAATTATTGTCGATGAGAATCAGTTCGAAATCGCGCGAGGTTTGCGCGGCGACAGACGCGAGAGTCGCCAAGACGACTCCGGCACGGTTGTAGACGGGTATTATGACGCTGATTCTCACCATAGATATTTCTTGTTTCTTCGACGGAAGGCCGGAGCCTTGAATATGCCCGACATGATGCCGGCGAAGGCGCGGATGAAAGATGCGCGGCCCTGACGTTGAATCAGCCGGGCGCGTGTATAGACGCGTAGTGGCGCACCTATGCCGTAGGCGAGGCCGGCATATATGCCGAGCGCCTCGAGGGCGGCGTTAGAGGTGACAGGCAGCTGCCCGCTTGTCGGACCGTTGTGTCGCCCGATGACGACGGGGAAAAATCGCGGGACTATGCCGCGTCTGAGGGCAGCCAGTACAAAAAGTTCGTCTTCGGCGACGGGATAACGTCCGCCGAGCCCGAGTTCGGGACAGAAGCGCAGTCGTCCGGCCGGCGATTGTTTCAACACGGCGATTTCGACCGAACTGACCCAGAAGCCATAGGGCAATGGAAACGAGAGATCTGTCTCACCGGCCGGGTAAGGCTTGGAACCTGCTCCGTCAAATCTGAAAGTCGCCATGTCAAGGCGGCGGTCCTTCTCAAAAGCGACGATGACAGCTATTAGTGAGTCGGCGTCGTATGTGATGTCGTCGTCGGCCATGAGTATGATGTCGCCCGTGCAGTGGCTGATGGCGTTGTTGCGGTTGGCCGATATGCCTGCCTCATCGCAGCGGTAGATGTCCATGTCGTCGCGCTGTTCCAGAGAGTCTGGGACGGGGGCGTCGCCGTGGTTCTGCCATGAGACGACATAGCGCACGCCTTTGACTCGCGGCAGCTGCTGGGCTGCGACTCGGGCGATGCCTTCGGGACGCCAGGTGACGAGGGCGAGGTTGAGTGTCAGAGGTCTTATGGCCATAGATATTGACTGTTACGGCGTTTCATTGCCGGGGCTTCGGTGATGCCCTTGATTATATGGATGAGCGAACGGAAGAACGGCGCACGCCCCTGACGGCGCAGGCGCCACGAGCGGATGACGGCGCGCAGCGGAGCCGACGGGCCGTAGCATAGCGAGAGAAAGACGCCGATGGCTTTGTAGTAGGCTTTTGATTTTATGGCAGTGGCGCCGCTGGGAAGGTCGGGGTGACGTCCGACGCTTATCGGGAAATAGCGTGAGCTGACACCACGGCGCATTGCGGCGAGGAAAAAGACCTCGTCTTCGGCGGCAGGGTATCTGGCGCCCGGACCGAGTTCGGGGCAGAAACGCAGGCGCCCTGCTTCTGAGTCGCGGCGCACGGCAATCTCGACGGTGCTCACCCAGTAGTCGACAGGTAGAGGCAGTGTGAGGCCGGTCTCGGCCGGCGGATAGGGTTTGCTGCGCGAACTGTCGTATCTTAGCGTCGCGAGGTCGACCTCGGGGTGTCGTTCGAAGATGTCGATGACCTTGCGGAGGGCATCGGCATTATAGGCGATGTCGTCGTCGGCCATGAGTATGATGTCGGCGCGGCAGTGTTCGACTGCGTTGTTGCGGTTGTTGGCTACACCGACCGGCTCGCAGCGGTGAATCTCGACGTCGTCGCGCTCCCGCAGGGATTCGGGCACGGGAGCATTGCCGTGACATTGCCATGAGACTACGTAGCGCACTCCGTCGACTCGCGGCAACTGCTGTGCCGCGACGCGGGCGATGCCTTCTGGCTGCCAGGTGACGAGGGCGAGGTCGAGTGTCATAGTTTTGATGTCCAGAAATCGAGAAAACGTTGGGCGACATGGCGGCAGTCGTGATGGCGTTCGACAAACTGCCGCGAGCGGCGGCCGCGCGGAGCTATCGCCTGCGGGTCGGAGACGAGGGCGTCGAGAGTCTCGACGAGGCGGTCATAGTCGACCGGGGCGTTGATGACAGGGTCGCAGGCAGGCTCGCCGATGAAATCGTAGAATTCGGGCTCGGCGCCGCTGACGGCGTTGAGTCCGTAGGCCATCGCCAGCAGGGCGTTTGTCGCCGGCGAGTAGCTGTAGAGTTGGTCAAGAGAGATGTGATGACCGCATATTGTCTTGATATATCGGTCGTATGGCAGATTTTCGATAATCGACAGAGTGACGCGTCCCTCATGGCGCGCGATGACGTCGCGCGCGGCTGCTTCGAGCACATCTGTGCCTTTCTCGATGCAACGCTCGCGGTGACGGCCGAGATAGAGTTTGACGACCTCGGGGTCGGGGTCAAGGTCGACGGGCTGTATGCCCGACAGGTCGATGGGCAGACCGCCGAATGCACATTTGTCGGGGCCGAGGGCGCGGGTTATCGCCAGATGGTATTCGTAGAGTATTGAGACGGCTCCGTCGATGTTGTCGTAGACATATTCGTGAAACGAGCGTATCTCGTCGTTGTGCCAGTCGCGCCATTTTGTGGGATTGCTCAGATAGAGCGGCGACGGATGGCCGTCGATAAACCATTCGGTGTAGCGCAGCGGAGAGTCGGCTGCCGAGCAGAGGTCGAGATAGGCCGAGTCGGTGCCCATTGCCGTGAGGAAAATCGAGCGGTTTTCACCTTTGAGCCGGTCGAAGAAATATTTTGTGCGCACCGGTCTGAGATTGAGAAATCCGGGATTGTGAATGGCGACTATGTCGAAGTTCCTGAGACGTGGCATTATGCCGTAGCGCAGGCGCAGCATCAGTTCGAGCCCTGCGGCTCGGGATTTGCCATGCCGGGCGATGTCGATGTCACGGGCGGTATTCTGCCACTTCGAACCGTCGGAAACGACAGTCACGTCGTGGCCGAGGCTGCGCAACCCCGTGGCAAGTGTACGGTGGCAGTTGCTGTAGTCGCCCATCAGGAGAATGCGTAAAGGTTGGTTCATGTTTTTCTTAGATTGTGATTAATTTAAAGGAGTATTTTTTAAAGCGTCGGCGAGAGTGTCGCGCAGGGTGGTGTCGGTGATGGCCTGCAGGGCGCGGTCGGTGACGGCGTTGTCGCCTCGGGCGAGTGCCTTGAGTATGGTCTTGTCTTTCAGGGCCTCGCGGCCGACGCCGTCGGGGTCGATGAGGAAGAAGCGCGCTGTCATGGCATCGTTGTCGCTGTCGGCCGCAATCTGCCGCAGACGTGCGGGTGTCGGACGCGAGGAGTAGGGGGTGAAGCGCAGCAGTTCCGAACGAAGCGATGACAGAAGCGACGCTCTGTCGTAAACCGATTGATAGCGCGCCGTCAGCGCTTCGAGAGCGTCAGAGCCGGGACGGATGCCCGTGAGCGTCATTGTGCCGTCGTTGTCGATGGCTATCGTAATTTCGTCGTTGGTGGCCTGGAAGTTTTCGTCAGTCACCGGGTCGCGGAAGACTGTCTTGTTGAAAATTGTCAGTGCCGGATGTCCCTCGGGAGTAATCTCGCATGCGGGGACGATGGAATTGTATTCGACATACAGCTCGACG
>USIN01000089.1 GCA_900554715.1 uncultured Bacteroidales bacterium | reverse complement strand
CACCACCATGTCGGCATACCTTGGAGCAATGCACACTCCTGCGGAGTCAGACGACGAACAATATATTCCACACCATCAGCCATATCATTCACAACAGGCGGATCTTTGTAGTCGGTTGCAACAAGTGTGTTTGCAAGTTCCTTTTCAGCAATCGTGTGATAGGAATTTTTACTGGTTGAGTAGGTCGGATGTGCCACACCGCCTGCACCCGAGGCAACAAGGGTCGGTGAGGTTTCCTCCTCAATCTGAAAGCTGAACCGTGCGTTGTAACCCTGATTCATGGCAGGTCTGCCGATGCCGTAGGAAACGGCATGATTTTCGGTACAATTCAGCGTGTACATGGTTTCGCTTTCCTTGTACCCATCACCATGATGTGACGGTCTGCTGCCGTTGCCTTCAATTACAACCATACCGCCCTGATTCTTGCAGGGTGACTGATTGCTGGTGTCAATGGTTCTGGAGGTATCCGCTTCATAAAATCCGCTGTTGGGATTGTCTGACAGCATGGAGTTGCTGTGCTTGGAGCAGATACCGTAAGCCTTAGGAACGAAAAGCATCTGGTCATTATTACAGGACAGCGTTGCTGATTTGTCTTCTTGAATCAAAGCACCACGTCCACCGTTCCCATGACCACACCTTATCTTCAGCGTTGCTGGAACTACACCTGCACGAAGCGTCGGCGACTTTTCTTCCTCATAGCCGATGCCGTGAGCTTTGGCAGAATGTTCCGTACAGAATCCGGCAGACTCTACTACAAACGGCTGATTGTCATCATCAACATCAGCGTCCTCGCAGCCGCCACAGCCATCATGCTCGCCGCCTCATGGCTCTGGCACGACACACTCGCCGCCATCGGCCTCAGCGGCGCCTCGCCGCTGCCGGCCATTCTGACCGGCGCCATCCTCACGGCCGTCATCACCGCCGTCAACACCGCCACGATAGCCAGACTTACAGCCAAGTGTTAAATTTAGAGTTAAATTTAACACTTTTATGTTAAAATAGGGGGGTAAAAAAGATTTGCAGGCAAAAATTTGTTTATTATGCCAAATTTTACCTTAATTTGCGCATCTTAAAGCCTCGAAAGGCAATGGCCGTGAAAACAAGCACCAAGCCAGACATACAGAGATTATATCATAACTTTATACCGAACAGTATATAGACAAAACGAAGATACTCCCTAAGATGCACGGCAACTGACACGTCAGCCGCCGGCAGAAACTGTCGCCGCCTTAACAAGACCAAGAGAAAAGAGAGATTATATTAACATTACATAATTAAATAAATTACGTTCAACTTTAAAAAACTCTTGCATGAAGAACATTTGTTTTCAAATGAATCGGAGAGCCTGGCTTGCCATCGCAATGGTCATCAGCCTCGCATTCCCGGCTTTAGCGCAGAAAATCACAGACACCGGTACTGTCTACGAGCCTGAGGGCGAACCCGCCATCGGTGCATCTGTGACAGTGCTCGGCGTTCCCGGTGTGGGCGCGGCTACCGATATCGACGGTAACTACCGCATCGAAGTCGCAGCTGACGCATCACTCGTCTTCTCATACGTAGGTTATGAGTCACAGACAGTGGCAGTCGAAGGCCGCACACACATCGACGTAACCCTCAAGAGCAACAGCGAGCTTCTCAGCGAAGTCGTTGTCGTCGGTTACGGTACAGTAAAGAAATCTGACGCCACCGGCTCAATCGCCGTTGTCAAGCCCGACGAAATCGAAGCCGGTCTTGCCACCTCGGCCAACGACCTCCTCGTCGGCGCAAGCCCCGGCGTTGTCGTCACGACTGACGGCGGTGCTCCCGGCGGCGGCGCAAACATCCGCATCCGCGGCGGCGCCTCGCTCAACGCATCGAACGACCCCCTTATCGTCATCGACGGCATGCCGATGAACGGCAGCTACGGCGCAGCCAATCCTATGACAATGATTTCGCCCGACAACATCGAGTCGATGACAATCCTCAAAGACGCCTCGGCTACGGCCATCTACGGTTCGCGCGCATCTAACGGCGTCATCATCATAACCACAAAGAAAGGCACCAAGGGCCGTCCCCAGGTTACATTCTCGGCCAACATGCACGTCGCCACACCCGGCCGCCGCTGGGATGTACTCGACGGCAAACAGTTCGCCCAGGTCATCAAAGACTATGCGCCCGAGAACTCACAGCGTCTTCTCGGCACGGCCAACACCGACTGGCAGGACGAAATCTACCGCACGGCCATCTCTCAGGACTATAACCTCGGCATCGGCGGCACGGCCGGCATCCTCCCCTACCGCGTCAACGTCTCATATGCAGGCAACAACGGTATCCTCAAGACATCCAACGTAGACCGCACGACTGTCGGCTTCAACCTCTCGCCCGAATTCTTCGGCGGCCTCCTCAAAGTCTGGGCCAACGTCAAGGGCACATATATCTCGCAGCGCAACGCCGACACCGGCTCGATCTACTCGGCGCTCACATATAACCCGACCCTCCCCGTCTACACGGCCTACAAGACCGACGGCAACATCGGCGCTCCGATCTACGGCGGCTTCACCTCACTGCTCAATAACGACGGCAACCTCGAGACCAACGGCTCGCTCAACCCGCTCGCAATGCTCAACGGCGTGAAGAACACAGAGAAGTCATGGTCGTCTGTGGGTAACCTCCAGATCGACTACGCCCTCCACTTCCTCCCCGAACTCCGCTTCAACCTCAACCTCGCATACGACGTAGTCAAGGGCGAGACCAACAACTACGTGCTCCAGAACTCACCCCAGTCATGGAATCAGATGTACTATGACGGCGCAGGCTCGAAATTCTACAACTACCAGCTCGCCCGCAACACCATGCTCGAGTTCTATGCCAACTATAAGAAAAACTTCGAGGCCATCAAGTCTGACCTCGACGTCATGGTCGGCTACACCTGGCAGCGTTTCGACTACATGAACCACAACATGAACCGCATCCAGACGCTCGGCTTCACCAAAGCCTACGACGCAGCCGCCAACTCATGGGCCGTCAACTTCGACCCGGCCTCGGAGGCTCACATCGGCTATAACTACGGCGATACCGACGAAGCCCGCAACTATGTCTACCACGACAAGAACAAACTGATGCTCATGTCGTTCTACGGCCGACTCAACTATGCCTTCGACGACACCTACCTTCTGACATTCACTCTCCGTGACGATGCCACATCGCGCTTCTCGCCCGACACACGCTGGGGTCTCTTCCCCGCCCTCGGTCTGGCATGGAAGATCAACAACATGGACTTCTTCGAAGACTACACCGGCACATGGGACGAATTCAAGCTGCGCCTCAACTGGGGCGTCACAGGCCAGCAGGCTGTAGCAAGCTACAACAACTTCACGCCCGTCTACTCGATCTCGGGTCAGAACGTCTACTATCCCAGCCCCGCCGGCATCGCCGCTCCCTGGATCAACCCGCTCTACCCCAACGCCTACGACGAAAGCCTCAAATGGGAGGAGACAACAACATGGGGCGCCGGTCTCGACATGGCATGGCTCAATAACCGCATCGGCCTTAATGTCGACTGGTATCTCCGCAACACCAAAGACCTTCTGGCAACAGTGCCCGTTCCCGCAGGTATGACAACGACCAACACCATGACCCGCAACATCGGCACACTGCGCAACATCGGTCTCGAATTCACCATCACAGCCCGTCCCGTAGTCACAAAAGACTTCACATGGACCCTGGGCTACAACGTCGCATGGAACAAGAACAAAATCACCTCGCTGACCGGCTCGTCTGAAGAAGACGAAACTTTCCAGCTCGACGCAGGCGGCAACCCCGCTTCTGAGAACGCCGGCCCGATACAGGTACACAAAGTAGGCTATCCCGCCAACTCGTTCTATGTCTTCGAACAGGTCTACGGCAAGGACGGCAATCCTCTCGAGGGTGTCTACGTCGACCAGAACGGCGACGGTCGCATCAACGACCAGGACCTCGTCATCAAACGCTCGAAAGACCCCAAGGTGACTATGACCATCAACAACAACTTCCGCTACAAGAACTGGGACTTCGGCTTCGTCCTGCGCGCCTCGATCGGCAACTATGTCTTCAACGGCATGCGCGCCCGCATGATGAACCTCTCGAATCTCCAGGGTCAGGGCAACATCCTCAACAACGTCCTCGACAGCGACTTCTATTTCATGAACGCCAGCTCGACATCAAACCTCGTGCGCTCAGACTACTTCGTCGAGAACGCCAGCTTCCTGCGCTGCGACAACATCACTGTCGGATATACATGGGACAGTCTCCTGAAAGACAAACTTCGTCTGCGCCTGTTCGGTGCCGTCCAGAATCCCTTCGTCATCACCAAGTACCGCGGTCTTGACCCCGAAGTATTCTCGGGCATCGACAGCAACGCTTATCCGCGTCCCGTCACTTTCTCACTCGGCTTAGTGGCCAATTTCTAATAACCGGTTAAAAACAAGCTGAACATTCAATATGAAAGCAATCAACAAAATACTCATCGGACTCGGCATCGCCGCTTCGGCCGTATCATTCAGCGCCTGTACCGGCGACCTTGATGTGCCCGTCCAGAATCCCAACCAGATGACCTCGGAGATCTTCGGCGAAAAACCGGCCGAATATCTCGACCGCTGCCTCGCCGAGCTCTATCAGGGCATCGCCACCGCCGGCAACGGCGGCGCCGACGGTTCAATCCTCGGTTTCGGTGACGCAGGTGCAGGCACATATACCCGCACGATCTTCAACCTTCAGGAGCTGACGACCGACAACTTCTCATGGCTCCAGTTTAACGACGCCGGCTATTATGAGCTCGTCACCATGAACCTCGCCGCCGACAACCAGATCATGTATGCGGCCTACTCTCGTCTCTACGCCGAGATCGCCCTCTGCAACCAGTTTATCCGCACGGTCGAGAGCGGCGCCTTCCAGCTGCCCGAAAACCTTCAGGCAACGGCTCAGGACTATATCCGTCAGGCCAAGGTACTCCGCTCGTTGAGCTACTTCTATGCCATCGACTGCTTCGGTGACTGCGGCTACATCGACGAAAGCGCAGCCGCCGGCACAGCACCTCCCCAGATGACCCGCGCCGAGATCTATGAGAGAGTCGTCAAGACCCTCGAGGACGTATCGGCCGAATGGGGTGACACCTACAAAGACCCGACCTACGGCTATGTTGGCAAAGAGGTCGCCGACGCCGTTCTGGCCAAGTTCTATCTCAACGCCGCTACATGGGGCATCACTCCCGCCTATGACAAGTGCTGGAGCATCTGCCAGAAAATCATCGCCTACCACCAGGGCCAGGGCCTCAACGGCACAGGTCTCGCCGAAAGCTATCTCGCCCTCTTCGGCGCCAACAACCACGAATATACCTACGAAGGCAGCCGCGCCCACGAAATCATCATGACGATGCCTCAGGACGGCTTCAACCTCCAGAGCTACGGCGGCTCGACATTCTACATCGCCACGGTCTGCGGCTCTTACGACAACATCTCGTCTGTAGGCGACTGCAACCTCAACGCCCAGTGGACATGTATGGTAGCCCGTCAGCAGCTCTCAGAGATGTTCGACTGGACTCCCGAAGGCGAGGCTCTCGACAAACGCGCCGCCATCTGGAAGACCAAGAAAGACGACTTCGAGATCGACAACAAGATTATCGAAGGCAACGACGGCTACGGCAAGGGCTATGCGCCTCTCAAGTATACCAACTTCGTCTATAACGCCGACGGCAGCATCGACGAAGCCGCATCGGCTCCCCTGAGCAGCCAGGCATTCTCTAACGCTGACTGGACGATGATCCGTCTTGCTGAAATCTATCTGACCGCAGCTGAGGCCAACGTACTCGGCGGCGCCGGCACAGTAGGCGAGGCTCTCGGCTATGTCAACAACATCCGCGAACGCGCCGGTCTTGACAAATGGGATGCAGCCGACCTCAACGCCGACAACATCCTCGCCGAACGCGACCGCGAGCTCTACGGCGAGAACGACCGCCGCACGGCTCTCGTGCGCCACGGCAAATTCGCCGGCGCGTCTTATATCTGGAACTGGAAAGGCGGCGTTCAGTCAGGCATCCAGACCTCTGAGCACTACAACATCTTCCCCATTCCCTCGAAGGTTATCTCATTCCAGGGCTATCGTCAGAACCCCGGCTACTCTAAATGATTTACTCATTCAAACAAGACATGATCTCAATGAAAAAAATAGCATTATTCCTCGCAGCCGCGGCAGTCTTCGGCGGTCTGTCGTCTTGCAGCCGCGATGAAAGCCCGGTGCTTCAGAAGCCCACCGAGTTCAAACTCAACACACCGCCCTTCGCAGCCGAATATTATCAGCTCACCGAGGGCAACAGCATGATCGTGACCTGCTCGCAGCCCAACTATGGCGTAGGCGTGCAGACGACATACAGCATGGAGATCTCTATCGACGAGAACTTCGGCAACTCGCTTCCCATCAAGGTCGCCGACCCCTTCAGCGCCACCATGGTGATGGCTGACATGGACGTCAACCAGGCCATCCTCGACCTGCTCGGCATCAGCGACGCCGACACATGGGCACCCTACGAGAACAACCATGTACGTGACATCTTCTTCCGCGCCACCGCACAGCTTGCAGGCATCGAAGGCACTTCTATCACATCGAATGTAGTCAAGGTTTCAAACATTGACTTCTTCTTCACCGTCAAGGAACCCGGCTTTATCTATCTCGTCGGCGCTCCCGAAGGCTGGGCAGGCCCGACAGCAGGCAACGCAGCTCACTATGAAGACTGGAAGCTCTTCGAAGCCGACAACAACATCGGCAGCGAGATCTATATCGGCACATTCGACATCGCTGCAGGTCAGGCCATGTTCCGCTTCTACACGGCTCTTACCGGCTGGGATGACGATTCATACGGTTGTCAGGTTGATGATAATCCTCTTGAATTCCAATTTACTGACGGCGTATTTGACGGCACGATTGTCAAAGGCAAAGGCGCCTACAGCTTCCCCGACTGGGAAGGCGGCATGATGACTATCATCGTGAACCTCAAGAACGGCACAGTCCACATGGAAAAGGGCGCAGTCAAACCCGCGTCATACATCTATATGGTAGGCAACAACGCCGGCTGGGCTGAACCCAGCGAGGCCAATGCCGCCACATACGACAACTGGCGTCTGGCCGACAAGACCGGCGACGGTATCTACAGCGGCACTTTCACGATGCCTGACGCACTCGGCGACGACAATGCCCTTTACTGCCGGTTCTATAAATCGCTCAGCGGATGGGGTCCCGCC
>USIN01000088.1 GCA_900554715.1 uncultured Bacteroidales bacterium | reverse complement strand
CTATCAGCACCTCGGGCCACAAGTTCGGTCTCGTATACCCGGGTCTCGGATGGGTAGTCTGGAAAGACAAACAGTATCTGCCCGCCGACATGTCGTTCACAGTCGACTACCTTGGCGCTGAAGTAACTCAGGTAGGTCTGAACTATTCACGTCCGGCCGCCCAGATACTCGGCCAGTACTATCAGTTCATACGCCTCGGATTCGAAGGCTACAAGAACGTCCAGTACAACTCGATGCAGATAGCCAAATATCTCCACTCACAGATTTCAGCCTTCCCCGAATTCATACCCTATTCGCCCGATGTTCCCAACCCCATCGTGACATGGCTTATGAAGCCCGAAGTCCAGAAAGATGCCAAATGGACACTCTATGACCTTCAGGACAAACTGGCCCAGCACGGCTGGATGGTACCTGCCTATGCGATGCCGGTCAATATCCAGGACATGGTTGTGATGCGTGTGCTCTGCAAACAGGGCTTCAGCCGCGACATGTGCGACGAGCTGCTCCATGATATCACAGCCGCCGTGGCCGAACTTAACGCTCTCGAATATCCGACAACGACACGCATCGCCATGGAGAAAAACATTCCTCTCGCAAGCAAATCGTTCAACCATACCGGCAAATAACCGGGATGCCCGCTTGCGACAGCTAAATTAAACAACAGGACAACGCGGCAGGTGGAGTTTACGCAAACACATTCCATCTGCCGCCTGTTTTTACCTGTCAATCCCGTCAACATCTCTCTACCGTTTTAACTATGGAAAGAAAAATAACCTTATCAGAAATAAAACAGGCCGCCACCGAAGCCTATAACGAATCAAAAAACGTCAGCGGAGGGGCTAACGCCAACTACATACCCTATCTCGCCAACATCGACCCGAAGCTGTTCGGTCTGAGCGTGACCCTCACCGACGGCACATCATTCAATTTCGGCGACACGGAGTATAAATTCGGCATCGAGTCTGTCTCGAAAGTACCTACAGCGATTCTGGCCATGATACAGCACACACCGGCCGGGGTGCTCGAACGTATCGGCGCCGACGCAACCGGTCTGCCGTTCAACTCTATTTTCGCCATCCTGCTCGAAAACGACCATCCGTCGACGCCGCTCGTCAACGCCGGCGCCATTTCAGCCTGCTCGATGATTGCCCCTCAGGGCGCGTCTGCCGAGAAATGGAAGGCCATCACCGACAACATCACCGAACTCTGCGGCTCGGCGCCCCAGCTCATCGACGAACTCTACGAGAGCGAGACAGCAACCAACTTCAACAACCGCGCCATATCATGGCTGTTGAAAAACTACGGGCGCATCTATGACGACGTAGACATGAGCCTCGACCTTTATACACGGCAGTGCTCTCTCGGCATAACATCGTCACAGCTCTCTGTCATGGGTGCCACCATCGCAAACAAAGGCCTCAATCCTGTCACCGGCAAACAGGTGTTTGCTCCCGAAATATCGGCAAAGATAACGACCATGATAGCTTCGGTCGGTTTCTACCAGCATACCGGCGACTGGCTCTATACATCGGGCATACCGGCCAAAACCGGTGTCGGTGGCGGAGTCATGGGCGTGATGCCCGGGCTTTTCGGCATAGCCGCCTTCGCCCCCCCGCTTGATGACGCCGGCAACTCGGTCAAGGCCCAGACCGCCATAAAACTGTTCATGCACAAACTCGGCCTCGGCATCTACAGCGGCGACAAAGTGACAATCGTCCAAGGCTGATTACATTCATCTTAATCTTAAACACTTACTATTATGTCAAATTCTTCCGGACAAACAAAAGCGACTGTCAAGCAAGCCGCAAAAATGGGAGTGTTCACCCTCATCATAATGAACATTGTCGCGGTTGTCTCACTGAGGGGACTTCCGGCTGAAGCCGAATATGGAGTAAGTTCGGCATTCTATTACATTCTGGCCGCACTGGTCTTTCTCGTTCCGGTGTCGCTGGTGGCCGCCGAGCTTGCAGCGATGTTTCCCTATCAGCAGGGCGGTATGTTCAGATGGGTCGGAGAAGCCTTCGGCGACAAGGCCGGCTTCCTCGGTATCTGGCTGCAATGGATCGAGAGCACGATCTGGTATCCGACCGTGCTGACATTCGGCGCCGTCTCGCTGGCGTTCATAGGTCTCGACCATGTTTATGACACCCATCTCGCGGCCAATAAGTACTATACCATAATCGTCGTGCTCGCAATATACTGGCTTGCGACCTTCATTTCGATGAAAGGCATGGGCTGGGTCGGCAAGGTGTCGAAAATCGGCGGTCTTGTGGGAACAATCATTCCTGTAGGTCTGATTGTGGTCTGCGCCGTGATATATCTTGCCACCGGCGGTCAGTCGCAGATGAACTGGCACGGCGATTTCATCCCCGACTTCACCAATTTCGATAATGTCGTTCTGGCCGTCTCTATTTTCCTGTTCTACGCCGGCATGGAGATGAGCGGCGTACACGTCAGAGAAATCAAGAATCCTACGGTCAATTATCCTAAAGCCGTCATTATCGGCGCCCTCGCCACCGTAGCCATCTTCATTCTCGGCACTTATGCCCTCGGCGTCATAATTCCGGCCAAAGACATCAACCTCGTGCAAAGTCTTCTTGTCGGCTTTGACAACTACTTCCGTGTCCTCCATATCAACTGGCTGTCGCCTGTAATCGCTGTCGCACTGGCATTCGGCGTACTCGCCGGCGTGCTCACCTGGGTCGCAGGCCCGTCTAAAGGTGTGTTTGCCGTCGGTCAGGCCGGTTATCTGCCTAAATTCTTCCAGAAGACCAACAAAAGCGGCGTACAGAAAAACATCCTTTACGTCCAGGGAGGCATTGTGACGGTGCTCGCATTCCTTATGGTACTCATGCCGTCGGTGCAGAGCTTCTATCAGATTCTTTCACAGCTCACGTGTATCCTCTATCTCATCGCTTATCTGCTGATGTTTGCGGCTGCGATACGTCTTCGTTATAATATGAAAAACGCCCCGCGTCCATACAGACTGGGTAAGACCGGCAACGGTGTCATGTGGCTCATCAGCGGCGTAGGCTTCTTGGGCTCGCTTGTAGCGTTCATCTTCAGCTTCTTCCCGCCGAACCAGATTGCCATGGGCTCTAACGGCGTATGGTTCACAGTCCTCATTGGTGGCACTGTCCTGTTTGTCGTTCTGCCATTTGTAATTCTGAAATTCAAAAAAGCATCCTGGGACTCTCTCGGCACAGAGTTCGTGCCTTTCCACTGGGATAATTCACAGGGCGCAGCTGCAATACGTCAGAAAGCCGCCGAAGAATTCGTCGCAGAAAACCCCACTCTGCCATCCGAGCAGTCGAAGGCAATCCTTGACTATGCCTCATCTACAGATAAAGTAGCCGATAAATAACCGGCTGACATAATAGATCAAGACATCATAAAAACGCCCCCGGAGATTATCAAAAACCTCCGGGGGCGTTGTTTATGAGCTGTAACCGCCTGTCACCGGCAGATGAGGCTGCGGCCGGAGCTGTGGGCCGTTATGGCCGGGTCGAGACCGCTCTGAGCCGTTGCGATACCTGAAGTAAACTCACCGGCGAAGCCGACGGTCATCTCTGTCGTAATCTGATAAGTACCTTTGGGCATATAGCCGACAAAAAGGCGTGTGTCGGTGTCGTTGTTCTCGCGATAGAAACCGAGACCGGCGCTGTAGACATATCCCGGCAGCTGATTGACAGGCTCGAACGACGCCGGACGCTCGTCAATCACCGTGACATACTCGAGGTCGCGGTCGGCCTTGATGGTCAGAAGCACTCTGACGCGGTCGCCGAGGCGCAGGCTGTCGGCATACTCCCAGCGGTCGCCGCGCTGCACGGTCAGACGTTTTTCTATCGACAGACCGTCGCATTTGACGGCCTTGACGTCGGTCGAGGCGCTGATATAGCGCGAGATGACGGCTCCGTAGGCAGGTCCGGCGGCGTTGTCACGCACGACGGCGAGCTTCTTGCCCGAGGCGTCTGTGGGCAACTGCGCAATCAGATGACCTGTGACAGGCTCGACCGCTCCGACGCTGACGGCTTCACCGCCGAGTGTCACCGTCGGAGCGGCGCCGCTGACATTCCAGTCGCTGCCGGTCATCTCGAAAGCCGCAATCAGGCGCGTCGGGTCAAACGAGCCGAGACGCGATGTGGCCTGACCGCGCACGACGAGCCACTGACGCATGCCGTCGATGGCCGACGACTGCGGCTCGATGCGGGCGAAGGCAAAGAGCAGGTCGGCATAGCTGTCGACATTAGTGACAGAGGGGAACGACGTGCCCTTATCTTTCGAGCTGACGCCGAACTGCGCGACAGACTCCATCAGCTGACGCGCCATAGCCTTGAAGCCGAAGGCGTCGAGCACGATGGCGGCACGGGCTTTCTCGGCTGTGCCGAATTTGCGGTATTCCTTATTAATATATGCGGTCGTCGCGTTGACAATCTGACGTTCCCTGAGACTCAGCTCATGGTCGGGGAACATAGCTAATGTCGCCGACAGAGCGAGGTCGGGATAGATTTTAGTCGTCTTCGAGTCGAGGAAGGCAAAAGCCGATTCAATCATCTCTCTGAGTTCTTTGTCGGCCGGCATCATGCCGATGGCATTAAGCTGGCCGAGCGAGTAGAGGGTCGAACGTGTCGACCAGACGTTGCCCTTGCTCTCCCACTCGCCCCAGCGCCAGCCGCCGTCAGCAGCCTTAAGGGTCTTGAGCTTACTGATAGATGCGGCCATGTTGCGCGCGACGGCCTTGCTGTCGAGCAGCGCGACGAGACGGGCCATGCGCTCACTGTCGCTTTGAGCGGCCTGAACCCACGGGGTCTCGGTCAGTGCGGCGGTCTTGAGGTCTTCGTTCTGACTCAGGCGTGAGACGAGAGCCTGCGACGCACTGTCGGCGCTCCATGTCTCGATAGCGCGGGCGAGTGCCGGATATTTCTTAAGAAGGCCCGAGCTGACGGCGGCGCCGAAGAGACGGCGCGCAGCTCCGGTAGATGTATATGACTCGCAGACAGCGAGAGCGGGCAGCTGTTTGATGACCTCCCACGCCGGCGAGGCGTTATATTCGAGTGTGACCGATTCCATCTTGCCCTTGGGAAGTCTGACGCAGTAGTCGCTCTCGCCGGGATAGAGATAGAAATTGTCGCTCTCGATGACGTCAGATGTCGACGGCATCACAGCGATATAGTCCTGCTCGCCGTCGCTGAAACGACCTGCTGTCGAGCGCACGCGGTAACCTATGGCCGAGGCATTGCCGTCGGCTGCGACCTCTATCATGACGGGGGTCGAAGCCATCGGGGCGATGGTGTCGGTCGACGTCATGCTGCGGGTCACGGCTCCGCTGTTGGTGTCGAAGATTTCGACGACCGTAGTGGCCGTGATGGTCGAATCGCTGTTATTGAAGACATTGGCTATCAGCTGCACCTTGTCGCCGGCGCGCAGGACGCGCGGCAGTTGCGGCGTCACCATCACGGGCTTGTTCGATATGATTGATTTGAACAGCGTTGCCGTGCTGACACCTTTGGTCCAGGCGAAGGCTCTGAAACTCCATGTGGCGTTGGCGTCGGGGACAGTAAAACTGATGACAGAATTGCCCTCGGCATCAAAAGTCAGATCAGGCTTCCAGAACGCCTGCAAAACCTCACCCTCGCGATATTCGAAGTTATCGGGCCGGTCGGTTTTGTTTACAACAGGTCCGCCATCTTCAGGCATAGCATATCCGCCACCGACAGGTGTTATTTTTGCTGACATATCGGATGCAGCATAAACCGCATTATCAGCCATTTCGACTTCTTCTTCCACGACTCCGCCTGCCGCTGTCACTCTATTGGCCGACTTATACATTCTCATTCTCTGCAGGCCATAATAGGTCAGCTGAGGATTAAAAACAGGAGCTATCAGCCTTACTTCCTCAAGATATTTATTATATTTATAATATTCAGATGACATCTTACCTATTGAATATCGGTTTACACTTTGGTAATTCATACTGAATACACGTTCGGGGAAATAGAAAAAAGGCCAGAAGTAATTTTTTATCTGATCGATAGCCGAATTATACATCGTAGCGACCATAGCACCTTGCGAGCGAACGCCATCATATTTAAAATTCAAAGTCCAGCTTTCTTTAGCACCTGGGCACAATTTATCTCTGAAGGACACAATAGATATTTCCGGTGCTTCTGCTCGACCACGTATAACATTGAACTCTTCGGTATAATTAACACCGTCACGGACGGTAAATACATATAATCGGCCTTCGTCACAATTATCTTCAAGTTTATAAAACAATCTATGGAAACCATATTCCAATTCCTTCTGCTCTATCTGGCCTATATCATTTCCGCCGTTAAAGACTGAATACATATAAGTTTTACCATGACCGGCCGTACCAATCAAAACTGTAAATGTTCCATCTTTAGCAGTAGTAATCTCGTTTTCCTCAGGAACAAAGAACGCCTTTGTGGTTTCGGGCATCACATTACGGGCAATACTGTATAATTTAATCGAAGCGTCAATGCTGTCAGCCATAGCAGTATCGACAGGACACACTGAAAGAATATAGTCTCCGGCATCCAAATCGCTAAAATCCGCTGAAATACCTTTTGTAGAGGAACATTCTCCGCTCGCAACGATATTAGAATCTTTGCTCTCGGGTTTTAAAGTCCAGATCAAAGGAATATCGACCGGATTACCCTCGACATTCTCCGCACCCACAGATATTTTCGTCACAGAATCTGTGTTAAAACACTCTTTTCTATTTAAATAGCATGTCAACTTATAAGGTTTGCCTGTCGAGACATTCTTCTGCATGAGGACACTTTCGCCATTTGATGTAGATACCTTGATATAACAGCTGTAATTATTATATTTTGTTTCACCTGTCATGCTATGGTCGACAACGATTTCAAACATACCGTCAGCATCTGATTTTGTCTCGACATTATTCATAAATCCCCGCCGGGCATTCCAGCCATAACCGGCCAAAGCGTGTATATCAGTAACAACATTTGCATCAGCAACCGGCATTCCTGTAAAAGTCATGACTTTCCCCTTTAGGGTAACGTCTCCTACAGCAGGACAATTCCTATTGACCGACACTATTTCAACTTTAAAAGTTTTCAGTTTAAAGTCGCTTACCGTCAGGCCACACTCACCTAAACTTATATATTGTTTTTTTGTTACATCCAAGTTATTTTTGGACAAGAAATCAACGTTATATGCTTTCAAGCTATAATCTCCGGTAAGACCTTGATCGGGTAACTTAAAAAATCCGTGGCCTCGACCATAATCATCAGTCGCGACTGTCAGCGAATCGACAAACTGGTCG
>USIN01000087.1 GCA_900554715.1 uncultured Bacteroidales bacterium | reverse complement strand
AGGCCTCCTCGACCTGACGGCGCGCGCGGGCTATGCGCCGCATCTGCTTGCGCATATACAGCAGCATCGCGAGCAGCATGAGAGACATCACAGTAATTATGATTATAGTCCACTCGAGTGTGTGCTTCTGGTCGCGGACCGTCTCGACATAGATGCCGTTGATCATCGGATAGCTGTTGCTCAGCTCGATGATGCGCTGGCGGGCATTGCATTTCGAGGCGTCGTCGACAGCGATGGTCATGAAATTATATGCACGGTCGAGATCGCCTTCTTCATAAAGAAGCATAGCGAGCTGACGCAGCGAGATATACTCGCGCACCGACGATTTGATGTCTGATATCGACGACCTCAGCAGCTGTTCTTTCTGCCTGGCCCTGTCGCCGAGTTTGCCGTATGATTCCGACAAGGTCCAGGCGCAGATGGCGCGGTCGTGCTCATTGAGGTCATTGTCGGCCATAAACTGTTCAAGCTCTCTGATTGCTCCGGCAGGATCGCCGCCGACATTCAGCATGTCGGCCTTCGTGATGACATAGGCGAGAGTGCCCGGAGCATTGACCGACATGATGGAATCACGATACATGTTCGTCAGACGCGTATATCGTTCTTTTTCCCGGCCGAAAGCGGCATAATCGGCCAGAAGGCCGTAGACTGTGCGCTTTATATGATAGTAAAACGGGTGAAGATAATCAGGCAGACTCTCGAGTCTTATCGAGTCGATGATTCCGAGGGTCTCGTGATACATGCCGGTAGCGCTCAGTATGTTGGCCCGGTTCATCAACGCATTTACGACCAGATTGGCGTCGCCCGTACGTCTGGCGACTTCTTCCTGACGCAGACTGATATTATAGGCCGAATCGGCGTTGAACGAATGGAACTCGCCGTAAAGCTGTGTGAGCGCATCAAAACGCTGGCGGTCGTCTTCGGCTTCGTCGAAATTATGACGCAGCTCCTCAAGACGGGCCTTTTTCTCGTCAAGATACACCTGGCGGTTGGCTATGACATAGTCCAGCTGAGCCATAAGCGAATCAGTTGTCGTGTTCCCCGAAACCCGAAGGACAGAAACACACAATAGACACAAGACGAATATCAAGTTTTTACACGGTATAGCCATTTGACGACAAAAATAATCAAAATTTCTCCAACCGCGAAAATCTGAAATATTAAAATATCGCCGTCCGTTAACTTAACAGTGCTATAAATGCCTTGCCCACCCGGCCCGTTTATGCAGAATAGCGCAGTCTGATGGCAAAAAATCCGCAAAATAGCGCAGTCTGAGAGTAAAGAATTTGCAAAATAGCGCAGTCTGATGACGAAAAATCTGCAAAATAGCGCAGTCTGACAATATTTTTTTATATCTTTGCGACTGTAAAACAGAGACATTATGGACAAACGAGTACTTGAAACCATTCTTACTGATCAAGCCGAGGAGTTGAAGCTAAAGCAACATATACATTTTTGTCAACGCGCCGAGGAAGATAAAATAGATCTTGATAGCCCTCAAGCTCAGGTTGTAATAGGGGTCAGGCGCAGTGGCAAATCTACACTATGCTACAATGCCCTCACCCGTAAAGACATCAAATTTGCATATGTCAACTTTGACGACGAACGACTCGTTAGCCTTACAGCAGACGATCTCAACGATGTTCTGGAGGTGCTGTATAAAATCAATGGCGATTTCAACTATATGTTTATCGATGAGATACAGAATATTCCTGAATGGTATCTGTTTGTAAACCGTATTTTGCGCAGACAGATTCACGTCATCATCACGGGTTCTAACGCCAAGTTGCTCAGCGGCGAACTCGCCACCCATCTGACTGGCAGACATCATGCAATAACGCTATATCCGTTCTCATTCTCTGAATATTGCGACTTCAAAGGCATAGATACAAAATCCATGTCGACACAGGCCATAGCCTTCAGACGCACGGCTTTTGACGACTATATGCACACAGGCGGTTTTCCCGAGCTCCAGTTCATCAAAGACGATCGAGATTATATCAAAGGGCTTGTTGACAATATTTTGAAGCGAGACATCGAGCAGCGCTTCAAAATAGTGCATACCTCTACGTTCGAGCAAATCGCACACCATCTGCTAAACATATCACCGGCAATCATTATAGACAAGGCTTTACAGGAATCATTCGGCATTAAGTCGCAGCACACGGCCAAGAATTATGTCGCTTATCTCAAACAAGCCTACCTTTTGGTAGGATTGCATAAATATGCTGCAAAGAGCCGCCAGAGAATTACGGAAGAAAAAGCGTACGCAATAGATGTCGCCCTCATGAACAAGCGTGAAGATGCGTTTGCCGGCCCGAATCTCGGCTGGCGGCTCGAGACCATTGTCTATCTCGAGTTGCTCCGACGCTATAAAAGCGTCGGATATGATATTTACTATTTAAAAGACCGTTCGTCCGAATGTGATTTTGTCGTCTGCAATGACAATAAGGCGATTATTGCCGTACAGGTATCTTATGATATCTCATCAGAAAAGACAAAGAAGCGTGAGTTTGACGGACTTGTCCTTGCCGCAAAAAAAACAGGTTGTCAGAAATTGCTTCTTCTCACCGACCACCAATACGATAATATTACCTACAATGGCCACGACATCGAAATACGACCCGTCTATGACTACGCGCTCGATGACAGCCTATTATAAGAGTCGCAAGTTTATTCTTTTTTCGCGCGGGCGTCCATGCGGCCAAGGGCGACTTCGGCGGGGACGACAATCGGGCGTCCTTGCTCGTCACCTATGACAACAGGCTCACCAAGCTTTGCCTTACGGATATATAACTCGCGCTGCGTCTGCCTGATAGTCTCTAAAACCCTATCGTATAAATCTTTTTCTTTGTCCTCTGCCATAAGTTTGAATTATAATTGATTCGATGCAAAGATAATCAAATTACTCTTGCTACTTCTGTTTTGTATCAACGCTGAGGATATAGCCGCGTTTTTTGATTGAGGTTATGAGGAGTGAGGGGTCGGTGATAAGGCGGCGCAGATAGGTTATCTGAACGTTGAGGGCGAGAGAGTTGGCATAGCTCGCGTCGCCCCATATACGCTCGAGTATGGCGTCACGCTCGACGATGTTGCCGAGGTTTTCGGCCAACATGAGCAATATTTCGGTCTGACGCACCGACAGCGAGTGTGTCTCGCCACGATAGGTCAGCGACGACAGATTCGGACAGAATAGCGTCGCGCCCAGGCGGTATTCCTCGTCCCGGCCGACGGTCATGCTCGCGAAGCGCTCGCTGATACGGGCGATAAGTTCCTCGGGGTAAAACGGCTTGGGTATATAGTCGTTGCCTTTGAGCGAGAAGCCGTGAAGACGGTCGACCTTGTCGGTGCGGTCGGTGAGAAAGAATATTATCACGCGCTTGTCATTCTGACGTATGATGCGGGCTGTCTCGAAACCGTCGAGTTCGGGCATGTTGATGTCGAGAAGAATCAGGTCGGGATGCAGCTCGTGATAGAGTTCGAGGCCGACCCGACCGTTGTTGGCGTATGTGACCTCGTAGCCTTCGGCCTCGATAAAGCGCTTTAGCAGCATCGAGTTTCTGACGTCATCGTCGACGAGGAGTATTCTGACAGGCTTGTTTGTCATCGCGGCAGTCTGATTATGAAATTAGTACCCTCGTTTTCACGGCTCTCGGCCGTGATGTCACCGCCGTGGGCCCCGACAAGCAGCCTGACGTAAGCCAGCCCGATACCCATGCCGGGTTGACCGGCTGCCGACGCCCGGCCACGGTAGAATCGTTTGAATATGTGGGGCAGATCGTCCCGCGAAATGCCGCAGCCGTTGTCGCCGACTGTGACGGTGACATAGCGGTCATCAATCAGAGCCGAAGCCCTGACCTCGATAGTGTCACCGGCATACTTGACCGAGTTTTCGACGAGGTTGCTCAGAATGTTGAACAGATGGGTGCGGTCGGCCGAAACTGTGATGCCGGCGGCGATATCGTTGGCAAAATCAACCGACCTATCGGCCGGGACTGTCACGGCGGCACATACGTCATCAAACAGCTCGCGGAGGTTTATCTCCGTGATGTTCAACGGTATCTGTCCGACGTCGTTGAAGGTGATGTCACGCAGCTTCGAGAAATAGGCCGACAGGATGTCGAGGGCGCCCCGGGTCTCGCCGACGAGTTCACGCTTGACATCGGGCTGCGCCATCATCGCCTCGTTCTCGATGCCCGAAACACACATCTTCAAGGTCGAAATCGGACGTTTCAGTTCATGTATCATCGTCGTTATAAAGTCATTGCGCATCCGGTCGAGACGGTTGAGCTTCAATATCGTCGAAAACTGCCATACGAGGCATACAATCAGGAAAAGCGAGAGAAGCGCCACTACGGCAAGGCTGCCCAGCATGTCACGGAATATCTGCACCACCGGCAGATGGCCCGTGACGAGAACGCTCTTGCACTCAAGTTCGGAATACGGCACGGAAACAACGGCCTCAGGAACAAATGCCGTGGCATGGCGCACAACCGACGGATCCCAGACCATGCTGTCGGTACGAATCAGCCCGACCTCGGCGGTTATACCCTTGGATTCAAGTATCGAGGTGACGGATTCGGTAGTCAAAGGAACCTGAAACTCGACATCGACGTGTTTTAGCGCGCCCCATATCGCTGCCTCTGAAGCCATGTTGTCTATTTTATACGATACTTCCTGCTTCTCAATCAGCGAATCATTTTCCATAATCATATTGGCCACACGGTCTTTCTCTTCATCGGTCAACGGGCGGTTTTCTTTGATGCCGAGCAATTCATGGGCATAATATTTCTGAGACACCACGATGGCTGTCGTACGGCGCCGGCCTGTGCTGTCAGAATCATGGTTCAGGTTATAGTGTGATCGCTGTGTGCGCACCCGCTGCGCAGAATCCGGCGACTCAGATCTGCTTTCGTTAAGCTCGGCGACAGTCTGGACGATGGTCCTGTAGGCTGCCGCCTCATATTCGCTGAGGGTGTATTCATATCGGCCGTAGAGCCAGTAGATCTGCATGCCGAGAAACGCCAGTATGGCGACGATAGTGACTATATAGAGTGTTTTGATTCGTTTTTCCATGCTGCGAATTTAGCAATAATCGTTTGAGACGAGGGGATATAAACAGACTTTTTTCCACGGGATAATAATTTAGTAATAATTCCATAATCATTGAGTAATGATTATTTAGTGCCCGGGCGACGACGACGCCATAACTTTGCGGCAGAAACCAAAAACTAAGAACGAAATGAAAAAAACGGTATTAATCATCGCCCTGCTGACGGTCGCCACGGCCGCCGTATCGGGTAAAATCGTCCGCCGCACCTTGGGAATCTTCCAGAACAGCGTCCCCGAGACCGAGACAATCGCCAAAGAGACAATGGAGTTTGTCTACGACTACAGCTACTGTGTCGACACCACGGCGTCGCTCACCGACAACTACGTCTCCGACCAGATGCTGCTGCAGATTGCGCCGGGCGGACTGTCGAAGTTCTCGAGCTACAAGAATCTGACCGTCGACTCGCTGCTGATGCGCTCGACGACCGAACAGATTGCCGAGGCGGCTGCCGACGGACGCCTCTCCAACGGCGAATTCATGACAATCTATAAGAACTATCCGGCCGGACGCCTGACACACACCGAGAAGATCTGCATGGACTGGTTCCGCTACGACGAAGAACTCCCGTCCTTAGGCTGGGAACTTACCGACAGCACCGCCACCATACTCGGCTATGAGTGTCAGGGCGCCCGCTGCCGCTTCAGAGGCCGCGAATGGACTGTGTTTTACTGCGAGGACATTCCTGTCGCCGACGGTCCCTGGAAACTCTGCGGGCTTCCCGGACTGATAATGAAGGCTTCGGACGAGGACAGCCACTACCTCTTTGAGTGTATCGGCATCAAATCTCAGGCCGACCGTCCGGTAACAATCTACAAAGTTCCGTTCAACACCACCGACCGCCGGGGGTATTACGACGCTAAAAACCGCTATGAGGTCAACCCCTACGCCTACTTCGAGGCCACGGGAGGCGGCCAGATCACGGTGACCGACGAGGCCGGCAATCCCGACCTCAGCGCCTTCGACCCGATTGAACTACTATACGACTACATCGAATGCGACTGGAAGAAATGAAAATCAGCTTTTTAATACTATGTCTCACGCTCGCCGCGGCCGCCGCAGAGGCGGCCGGGCCGGGCACAATCTCGGGCACCGTCGTCGATGCCGAGGGCGGCGAACCGATTGCCGGGGTCGTCATCAAGGCGGCAAAGGCTTTCACGTCGAGCGACGCCGATGGGCGTTTCTCGCTCACTGTCAAGGCTCCGGCCGACTCGGTCACGTTCCGGTGTATGGGCTATGAGCCCCTCACCCTGCCCCTCGCGGCCGACTTCTCGGTCGTCAGACTGCGCCCGAAATCGACGCGGCTGCGCGATGTTATCGTCGAGGCGCCCGACATCTATGCGCGCGGCGACACTCTCGTCTTCAATGTCAGCCGATTCGCCAAACCCGAGGACAACGCCATCATAGACGTCATCAAACGTCTGCCCGGCATCACAGTCGACGACAACGGTACGATAAAGTATCAGGGCAAGCCGATCAACAAGTTCTATCTCGACGGCAATGATTTCCTCGGCGGCCAATACGGCCTTGCCACCAACAACCTGTCGTACAAGGACGTAGCCTCGGTCGAACTTATGGAAAACCATCAGCCCGTCAAGGCGCTCGAGGGCATAGAGTTTCCCGAGGAAGCGGGCATCAACCTCAAGCTCAAGGAAGACGCCCGCAGCCGGTGGGTCGGTGTAGCGCAGGGCGGCGCGGGATTCTCGCCGCTGCTCTACGATGCGTCGGTTTTCGCGATGAGAATGGCGCGAAAAGTTCAGAACATGCTGACGCTCAAGGCCAACAATGCGGGCTGGAATCCGGCCTCGCAAGTCATCGAGCACGATTTCTACGATATGTTTGCCGACGGTTATGCCTCGCTTTGGCCCGAATATATCAGTGCCGACAAGGTGAGCGCCCCGCTCGCCGAAAAACGCACGCGCGACAACAGTTCGTGGCTCGCCAACGCCATTACGGCGTGGAAAGCGGGTGACACGTCGATGCGCCTGAAGCTAAATTACATGGGCGACCGGCTCGACTACCGTTCGGGGCTGACGACAGACTATCTCGACTCGTCGATACCCTCTTTCGTCGAGGACAACGCCCTGCGGACGCGGGTGGTCAGCCACGGCAAGGCCCTGCGGCTGCTACTGGACTGCGCGGGCGTGGCGGATGTGTCCGGCTTCACCATGAACGGAAGCGGCGACAGCCTGACGCTGACGGAGGGCGCT
>USIN01000086.1 GCA_900554715.1 uncultured Bacteroidales bacterium | reverse complement strand
GCACTGCTCATCGAACGCCAGCCTGACATCCTCAAGGCCAACGCCCTCGACGTGGACGCCGCCAAGGCCGCAAACATGGACGCTCCGCGCCTCGACCGGCTCACCCTCACGCCGCGCATCATGGCGGATATGGCCGATGCCTGTCTGCATGTCGCCGAGATGGCTGATGAAGTCGGCGTCATCGAGCAACAGTGGCAGCGCCCCAACGGGCTCATGATCGGCAAGATGCGCATCCCGCTCGGGGTCATCGCCATGATTTTCGAGTCGCGCCCCAACGTCACCATCGACGCCGCCATCCTTTGCCTGAAAGCCGGAGACGCCGTGATCCTGCGCGGCGGCTCGGAGGCCATCCATTCCAACCTCGCGCTGGCCGGGCTCCTCCACGAAGCGCTGCGCAGCGCCGGGTTGCCCGAGGATGCGGCGCAGGTCGTGGAAACCACGGATCGCGCCGCCGTCGCCGCGCTCACGCAGATAACGCTCGAAAAAGGGAAATTCGACTTCATCTCTGAAATAGCGCGACAACGGTTCCTCGCCGAAAGAAGCCTCGCCCAGACGGTTGGCTTTGCCCGACGAACGCCATGCGCCGTGAGCCCACGGCCCCATGACGAGGTGTGTCTCGGCCGCCCGGCTGTTGCTTTTGAGCCCGCGGAATACGGCTAAGGTGCCGTAAAGGTCTTCGGCGTCGAAATGGCCTCCGACGACGAGCATCGGTGTCGTTATGCCGTGGGTGGCGTTGACTGACGAGCGCTTGCTCCACCAGTCGTCATAGTCGGGATGAGACGTCATCTCAAGCCAGAAAGGCACATTGCCGTCGAGCGAGCGGGTTATGTCGGCGACGGTGTTATTCATGGCCCATTCACCGACATCTTTGCCCATCGGCGCTTTGTAGCCGTCGCTTCTGTCTGTCGGACGGTGGTCGGCGCTCCCTCGCAGCTGAGGCGAGAACGATGTGGCGTCAATCAGCGCGAGCGCCCCGTTATGATGCAGGTCGTCTCCCATCCACCAGTCGCCTATAGGGGCCTGCGGCGACACGGCCTTTATAGCCGGATGGCCGCTCGCGGCTGCCATCAGCGCATAGAAGCCGCAGTATGAATTGCCGTTGACACCGACCCGGCCGTTGTTGCCGCCGACGCTGTCGATGAGCCATTCGACGGTGTCATAGCTGTCGGTAGCTTCGTCGATGCCGTCGGCAGTGTCGCGGAGAGGCCTGACGTTGACAAACTCGCCTTCGCTCATCCACCGCCCTCTGACGTCCTGAAAGACGAATATATATCCGGCGTCGGCGTACGGCCTGTAGATCGAATCGTTTAGAAAACCCGACATTTCTGTCCCGTAAGGGCGGCAGCCGTATGGCGTGCGCATATATAATATAGGTGATTTCTCGTCCTCGGCCATATCGGTGAGCCTGTAGACGGCTGTGTATAGCCGTGTGCCGTCGCGCATGGCTATCATGTGTTCGCTTTTGCTGTATTCACGGGCTGTGAGTGAAAAGATGACGGTTGACAGCGCTGTCACTGCCGCGAGTATTCGTTGTTTCATGTTTTAAGAGTATTATCGTATATGCACTCGGTTGCAAATTTAGCGAATAACAGCCGTTTTTTGATAGATTTGATTGAACAAATCTAATTTATATTGATTAATAGCTGTTAAGTTTATTTAAGATTGTGTTTACCGTGCCTATAATTTATTATCTTTGCAGAATAATGGAAAAAAACATGAAGCCCTCATTCATCACTCAGATAGAGAAAGGAGATAAGAATTCTTCAATTATGAAGAATATCATTTCTTATTATGTGAATAACTCCACGTCGACAATTCCCGATTTGGCTAAGGATTTAGGCCTCAGTGCGCCTACTGTCACCAAGATGGTGAATGAGGTGTGCGAGGGAGGCCTCCTGACCGATCACGGAAAAGTCGAGGGCCACTGGGGGCGCAGGCCTGTGCTTTACGGCTTTAATCCCGATTCTGGATATTTTTTCGGCGTAGACGTGAAGCGCACGTATGTGAATCTTGGCATAATCAATTTCATGGGTGAGTTTGTCGCTCTTGAAATGGGGCTTCCTCTGACTATGGATGATTTTTCATCTGATCAGGCTATAGAGGAGATTTGTGTCATCATTAAGGATTTCATGAATGAGATAACTGTTCCCAAAGACAAGATATATTATGGCTGTATAGCTCTGTCGGGACGCGTCAATCCTGATACGGGATTCAGCTATAGCACGCTACCGCTGTCTGAAAGGCCGTTGAATGACCTCTTTGCCGAAAAACTCGGTCTGCCTGTCTGCATCGACAATGACACCAGGGCTATGACCTATGGCGATTGCCTGAGCGGAAAGGTGGTCAAGGGCGCGAAAAACATACTTTTTATCAATATGAGTCTGGGATTAGGCATGGGAATGGTTATCAACGGCAATATAGTGAAAGGCAAGTCGGGATATTCGGGAGAGGTCGGACATTTTCCCGCTTTCGATAATGAAATAATGTGCCATTGCGGTAAAAAGGGGTGTCTTGAGACAGAGATTTCCGGCGGTGCGCTGAAGCGCAGGGTAGTGCAGAGCCTCCTGGACGGGAAAAAATCGGTTCTGTCTGATAAGATCAGTAAAAAGGGTGCTGATGCCATCACTCTTTCAGATATAATATCGGCTATCGAAGAAGAAGATATGTTATGCATCGAGGTCCTCGAAAATATTGCCGGTGAACTTGGAAAGTGGCTCGCCGGATTTATCAACATATTCAATCCCGAACTGGTTATTATCGGGGGCACATTGGCGCAGACAGGCGATTATCTTATCAGGCCGATAAAACAGGCCGTACAGAAATATACGCTGAAACTTGTCAGTCAGGATTCCAAAATCATCGTTTCCCGCCTTGGTGAAAAAGCCGGCGTTTTGGGAGCCGCGCTGACGGCACGAAACAAAATTCTTTTTGATAATAATTGACATTCAGCGCCTTAGCGCCGGCATTAGATTCTGCTCATAGCTGACTGTTCAACCGTGTCGAGCCATGAAACCGGCTCGATAGTCTCGGTTTAATAGCTTGTTTTGTGAAATATGGCATAATTTATAAAATAATTTTGTAATTATTTGGTGGATTAAAAAATATTTGCTTATTTTGTGCTTGTAAAATAAAGATGAAAAATAAATGATGGAGACGGGAACTTTCTCCGCATTATATGTTTCAATCGTTTGTTTACTATACCATAACTGAGTATCACTAAATTTTATTAACAATCTATTTATTTCTCTTATGAAGAAAATTTTACTTTCTGCCGCTGCCATCCTCGTGGCCGCAACCGCAAGTGCAGAGGTTACCGCTTTCATCGCTGAAAACGGCGTTAAAGAAGGCTGGGACAGAGAAGCCAACGAGTACATCGTTCTTCCCAACGGTTTCTACTTCCAGTCAATGAGAACCGGTAACACCTACACCAACCCCGCTCAGTACATCGAACAGTATGCTGCCAGCAAATATGTCAGCATCAAAGGCGAAGTTATCGAAGCCGGCAAACCCAATGAAATTTATGTTACCTCGGGCGCTATCCGTTGGTTCGCAGGCAACCCCATAACTTTCACACCCGCCAAAGGCGTTAAGATTACAGAGATTCACGTGCGCAACCAGCGTAACCCCGACTCGGGTCAGGCCGGTAAGATTCACGAGAACGCTGTTCTCGAAGCTGATGCAGGCACAACACAGCAGTGGTACACCCACAACGCAGACGGTTCTGTGACACTCGCTCCCTTGCAGGAAAGCCGCGTATTCTATATCGACATCACAACCGAAGGCCAGCCCAACGACGAGCAGGTAGCCCTCCCCGTTATCGAAGCCGACTTCTTCGTTGACCCCGGTTACAAGGACGAGCTCGCTTTCGCAGGCAAGACCCACATCCTCAGCGCCGACAAATACATCACGCTGACAACAGCCACCGAAGGTGCTGAGATCTACTACACCATCGACGGCACAGAACCTACCAAGGCTTCTACAAAATACACCGCTCCCTTCCGTCTTGACAAAGACGCTGTCGTTAAGGCTATCGCCGTCAAGGAAGGCAAGGAAGACAGCTTCAAGCTTTGCCACGAAGTATTCGTTGTCGCTCCCGGCACAGAGATGTATACATTCAACTTCGTCAACTATCCTTCGCTTATCACAGAGCAGGGTCAGACATTCGGCGAGACCGAAGGTGACGTTCCTACCGGTTGCAACGGTTTCCTCTATTACAACCACGGTACTGACTATTCAGTATCAGGCTGGTATGGCAGCTCTCGTATCCAGACTCCCGACATTGAGCTCGTCAACGAAGAAGGCGGTAATATGATTCTCGGCCTTAAGGGTAACGCCAACAACGTCCTCGAGCGTGCCGGTACATTCGGTTTCGTAGTTGAATTCCGTGCAGCTCCTCACGAAGGTCACGGCGGTCAGTTTGACTTCTATCTCGACGACGACAATCTTTACATGACAGACATCGTCATCTCAGGCGGTCGTCTCTACAGCGCAGCCGGTAATCCCCGCCTCATCGAAGGCCAGCCCGGTGAATACAAAATCTGTGACTTCACAGGCGGCTACAGCACATGGCGCTGCGGTGACGCTAAAGTCAACGAACTCAAGTTCAACAACAACCCCTCTGCGTCTTCATCAAGCTACTACTACGATCAGGTTTATGTCTTCTCTGACAAGAAAGTCGGCGGCATCGGCAACATCGTTGTTGAAGACGAAAACGCTCCCGTCGAATACTACAACCTCCAAGGCGTGCGCGTAGCCAACCCCGAAAACGGTCTCTACATCCGTCGTCAGGGCAACAAGGCAACCAAAGTTCTCGTGAAATAATCGAATACACAAATATCTGTAAAAATTGCGGGCGGTCCGGTTTTCGGGTCGCTCGCTGCTATTTCCGGGGGTGCGAAGAGTATTCAAAGCTTGACGGTGGTTAAATATTTTTAATAAATAACAATATTTTTTTGGCGCGTCTTAAAAAATATATGTACTTTTATAGGAAAATTTCGGATAGAGATCCGGATATTTTATATATCAAACTATTTAATTACCTTAAAACTATTTATGATGAAAAAACTTGTTATTTCGGTCGCTTTACTCGCATCGGCGGTGCTTGTAAAGGCTGAGTTGCCACAAGTCGCTACCATTGAAGAAGTTGCCTTGCCGGCAGGCTCGGCGGCAATGTCATCGACGGTGAGTCCTGACGGCAGTTTCATTGTCATCTCCGATGCCGGACATCAGGGGCTTACAAAAATCTCATTGGACGGGTCTGCTCCTGTGAAGTATCAGGTCGAAGGTACTGTCAGAAACGTAACGATTTCGCCCGACGGCGCCAACGTCGTTTTTCGTAACATCGTGACAGGAAAAGACAAACTGCGTCGCTCGAGCCTCGTCAACATCAATCTCTCGAGCAAGGCCATGACTCAGCTCGTTGCACCCACGCGCCATCTTAACGACGGCGTGACTGTCAGCGGCAACGTTGTCTCGGCTGTTTCTGACGGTGTGGCCAAGGCTCATGCCGTAGGCCGCGCGGCCCGTGTGGTCGTCGCTCCGGTAGCTTCTATCGACTACGGTCATCTGACATATACAAAAGACGGCCGCACGACGGTTCTCGACCCGATGGGCCGCGGCAGCTATATCTGGCCTTCTATTAGCCCCGACGGAAAGAAGATTCTTTATTATCTGACCGGCAGCGGATGTTTTGTCTGCGACACCGAGGGCAGAAATATCGCGCAGCTTGGCGGCATACGTGCTGCAAAATGGCTTGACAACAATACGGTTGTCGGCATGAACGACACAGACAACGGTGAAGTCATCGTCGCGTCGAATATTGTCGTCGCCGATCTCGAGGGCAACCGCAAGGCCCTGACCGACGACAGTGTCATCGCAGCATATCCCTCGGCAAGCGCTGACGGCAAACATATTTCATTTACGACCGAGAAAGGTCTTCTTTATTTGATCAACCTTAAATAAGCCTAATAATGAAAAAAATATTACTGGCGGCTGCTTTTTCGCTGGCCGCTCTCGCCGGATCGGCAAAAACAGCTGACGAACTGCGAGTATATATCAACCCCGGTCACGGTTCATGGACCGGCGGCGACCGCTTCATGGCTGTCATAGGTCATGATCCTTACAAAGTGCAGGGTACTGATACCACGGCTTTCTATGAAAGTAACACCAACCTGCGCAAAGGTTTCGGCGTCCTTGAAAAACTGCGCCAGATGGGTCTGAAGTTCGACCCGACCCTCAATCAGACCGGCGAACGCCATCAGATAGGCGCGGCCCGCGATATGAGCAACAATATCGTGATGAGCCACGTCAAATGCGGTCCCTATCTTGAGTATAACTATACCTCAAATCAGCTCAACAATCTGATAAAGAACATTCTCAATGGCCGTCAGTATGACGAGTGCACCGAGGCCGAGAAGGCCGAGATCGACCGCTGGAATTCATATCTGCCTCAGATGACGCTCTACAACCGCAACATCTCTGAAATCGCCGAAGAAGTGGAAATCAACAACTTCGACCTCTTCATATCTATCCACTCAAACGCCAACAACACCGGTCTGTGGTCAAACACCAACCACGCTCTGTTCCTCTATCGCGGTTATGACACACCCAAAGAAGAAAACGGCGTGACCCTCGATTTCCAGAACCAGTGTATCGAGATAGCCAAAAAATGCTGGCCCTATCATTTGGGTGACAAACACGAGACGTGGACAAGCTACTCTGTCGCCAAAACCAATATCCGCGGCGACCTGAATTTCTATAAAGGCAGTAGCTATTTCATGGGCTACAAAGGCTATCTGGGCGTCCTCAAACACGGTACACCCGGCTTCCTTTCTGAAGGCTATTTCCACACCTACGCACCCTCGGCTCTCCGTCACATGAACTTTGACGTCGATTACGTCGAAGGCTACGGCTACGCTCATGGCATCGCCGACTATTTCGGCATCGAGAAGGAAAAGACCGGTACGATCTACGGTATCGTCCGCGACATGCACGAGAAATTCGTCGACAAAGACTATGCGGCCATTCCGACAAGCGACGACGTCTATAAACCTCTCAACGGCGTCACAGTGCAGCTGCTCGACGGCAACGGAGAGATTGTGGCCACATACACGACCGACAACCAGTATAACGGCGCCTTTGTCTTCAACAATGTCGAGCCCGGCACATATACTGTCGCCTGCTTTGCCGACGAATATGAAGGCGAGCCGACCGAAGTCACCGTCGAGGCCGCTTCTGTGGCATATCCCAAAGTATTCCTCGAAAGCGTCAATTACGTTCCCCCGACAGAAAACTACGAGACATATCCCGACCCGCTGAAAGATACCGAGTTTGTCGCTCCCGACAA